>JAFCEV010000047.1 GCA_017608985.1 Candidatus Pacearchaeota archaeon | reverse complement strand
AATAGACTATTTAAATGTTTTTTACCCATCAACTACTCCATCATTTGTTACAAAAAACACACATTCATTATCAGGTAAATTTGGACTATCTATTAATTTCGCAACTCTTGAGCCCTGTTTTCCTTTTCTCAAATAAATTCTGTAAGTTGAAGCATGTCCGACTATGTTTCCGCCAATCGCTGTTGTTGGGTCTCCAAATAATTGTGCAGGATTTGCCATAACCTGGTTAGTAGCATAAACAGCAAGATTGTAGGTTTCAGCCAGCCTCATCAAATCATGAAGATATCTGTTGAGTTTCTGTTGTCTGTCTGCAAGTTGCCCTCTTCCTGCAAACTCAGACCTGAAATGCGCTGTTAAAGAATCAATTATCACAATTTTAACTGGTTCTCCTTTTTTTATCATCTCTGCAATTTTTTCCATAAGTAATATCTGGTGGTCAGAATTAAAAGCACGGGCAACAAAAATGTTCTTCAAAACTTTTTCAGGATTTGCCCCAAGCCCCTCTGCAATTTGTTTAATTCTCGCAGGACGAAAAGTCCCTTCTGTATCAATAAAAACACATTTTCCATTTGCACCTCCTCTGTCCACAGGAAGCTGAACATTGACAGCCAATGTCAATCCCAGTTGTGTTTTTCCAGAACCATATGCTCCAAAAGCCTCTGTTATTGCTCTACTCTCCACGCCTTTTCCCCCTAAAAGTTCGTCAAATTTTTTACTTCCTGTTGTAATAGCTAGAATATCTTCCCTTCTTTTAGCAAATTCTGTTCCCTCTACAAAACCCAGGTCCAGCATTTTCCTTGCTGCTTCTATTGCTTTTCTTGCAATAGCAGAACTAACTCCTGCAGTATCACTCAAAACAGCAGGGCTCATAACAGCAAGAGACATTAAATCAAAAACTCCTGCAGACTCTAATTTCGCAGCCACAGCAGGCCCAATCCCTGGCAAATCAGTTAATTGAGGTTCTTCAGAAATTCTTTCGTCTTTCTTTTTTGCCATAAAAATCTGAGTCTATTTCTGTTTATAAATATTATTCAGATAAAAGATATATTAAAAATATAGCAATAATTATTCTTTCTCAAGAGTTGCTATAAGTTCATCAAGATTAACATCCTTAATCTCTTCAACAATAAATTCAGGATTGTTAAAAAATTTATTCATTCTGACATCTCCTGAAAAAACCATTTCTTTTCCAATAAGATTCTGCCTTTGCTCAATTAATTTTTCTGAATCCTCTAAATCTTTTATTCCTAATTCCTTAACAGCATCCTGAAATAAAACAGAACGAATAGTTTCTGTCCCATCATCCAGAACAAGATTTATTAAAACTCTTTTTTCAGGATTAATTTTTCCATGTGTTGGACAGGTAAATCCTTCTTCTTCCTGAATTGCTTTTTTCTTGCATTCTGGACAGACATAAAAAAATTTGGGTTCAAAAGCCTGCACAACAAAAGCTCTTGTGCTGACACTATCAGACAACCTAAAATCAGAAATATTTTTTTCTTTCACAACTTTCTCTGTTATTACACTTTTTAAATTTTCTTTGCTTGGTTTTAATTCTGAAAAACTTCCGAGATGTATTTCATTAGAACGCATGCTTCCATTGCTAATCTCCACGACATCTCCTTCTTTTATTTCTCCTTTTTCAAATAAAGAAATGTGGCTAGTATCCCATAAAACAACCCTTATATTTGAAGTATCATCTGCAATCACAAAATTTGCAACTTTTCCTTCATCTCCTTTTTTTGTAGTGAATATTCTAACTGGTGATAAATTAATAATCTTTCCAATAACATTTACCTTTCTCATTCCAGGAAGCAGTTCATTTATCTTGAGTTTTTCATTATCAAAGGAAATTCCTAACTCAGCTGCAATAACCTGTGCAGCTCCTTCTTTACTTATTAATCCAGCCAGTTTCGCTCTTTTTGCTTCAACTCTTCTCTCTATTTCCTCTTTTTCCAGCCCAGAGGACCTGGAGATTTTCTGAATTATTTTATCATAATTCTCATCAACCATCTTTCAAAAAAATCACTTTTGTTTTTAAGTATTGTGTCACCAGAAAACAATTAATAAAAATAAATCCCATAATTTTATAAATCTCTTCAATTAAAATAGAGCATGGGAATTGCATTATTAAAAATAAAATTAATGCCCTCTTCTCCAGAAGTTAATCTTGAAGGAATAAAAGAAAAAGCAAAAGAAATTGTGGAAAAAGGAAAAGGCAAAAACTGCTCTTTTGAAGAAGAAGCAATAGCATTTGGATTAAAAGCAATAATAGTTTGTTTTGAAATAGATGAAAGCCAGGAACTAGAACCAATTGAAAATAATTTAAGAAATATAAAAAATGTAAACTCTGCCCAAGTAATAGATATGAGGCGAGCATTTGGCTAATGGCTAATTAAATATCTAATAA
>JAFCEV010000016.1 GCA_017608985.1 Candidatus Pacearchaeota archaeon | reverse complement strand
TAGTTCTTTTTCTGTTAAGGGACTAAAACGAAAATCATTAAACGCGGCATTGATTGCATTTTTCTGAACATTCCTCCAGAGTTCCTGTTTTGGCTCCAAATCTCCGATACACCCTCTTAATTCGCCGTTTTTAATAAGCGTAACAAAACATGCTTTTTTTTCTGAATATTTTTCTTTTGTTTTTTTATCTGGAATAAATCTTCTTCTTTTAAAATAGAATTCAAGTGTTTTGCGAGCAAGTTGCGGGAGTTTCATTTCTCAAACAATTCCTTTTCAGAATTTTTTTTCTTAGGCATATAAGATTTTAATTCTTCAACAGATATCCTTTTTTCTTCGAGAAGTTTTTTAAGAAATTTATCCAATAACTTAATCTGATGTTTCCGCAAAATATTCATCTTAATTTGATTTTCGAGATTTCTTTTAATTCGATTAATGTCTCTGGTTAGGCTGGAATTTATTTTTGCAGATTCTTCTTTAACCATTTAAACATTTCCTAAATGAACATATTTCAGATATTTCTTTCCAATTTTTTCTGCTTTCTTCAAAGTTGAAATTTGGGTGGGGGACCTGTTCAACATTTTATACATAGGAAAAAACCTTGAAATATGCCATGGGATGTTTTTGTCAATTTTTGAAATAAATTTGGCCATTTGTTCTAATTCCTCGTCGCTGTCATTAATTCCAGGGATTATTAGGGTTGTTAATTCAATATGTATATCTTTCTCGTGTGCTCTTTTTATGCTGTCCAATACAGGCTTCAAGCTTGCACCGCAATATTTTTTATAAACACTGTCTGAAAAACTTTTAAAATCTATGTTCATAGCATCTATCAAATCTCCTATATATTCAAAATTTTCCTTGGACAAATAACCGTTTGTGATTAATATATTTTTCAGCCCTTTTTTTCTGGCAAGTTCAGCAGTATCCTTAACAAACTCTATGAATATTGCCGGCTCATTATAGGTATATGCTATGCTTTTGCACCCTGCTTTTAACGCCTTTTCAATAATTTGTTCCGGAGATATATCATGTCCAAAAATTTTTCCCTGCTTTGATGCTTGACTAATATCAAAATTCTGACACCAAGAACATCTGAAATTACATCCCACAGTTCCTATTGAATAAGCATAGGTTCCCGGTAAAAAATGATAAAGCGGTTTTTTCTCTATAGAATCTATATTTTCAGCAACTATTTTTCCATAAACGAGCAGATATAATTTTCCTTTAAAATTTTTTCTCACACCGCAAATCCCTGTTTTATTGTCCGAAATCAAACACTTATGGGCACATGCAAGGCATCTAACTTTATTGTTTTCTTTTTTATACAGGGTACATTCTTTCATAAAACTAATAAACTATGTTTTCTTAAATAGTTTATGGAATGGTACCCTTCTGACAGGAAAGAGCTGACTAAAGTCCTGGATTATCTGCTTTCAAAAAAAGTAAGAATTCAGAAGGAAATTCATGGATTAGTTGTCCCTCACGCAGGCTATCAATATTCAGGTGCAATTGCAGGCAAAGCATTTGCTCTCTTGAAGGATTATAAAATAAAAAAAGCAATTATATTTGGGCCAAGCCATAGAGTAGAATTCAGGGGGATGAGAGCAATTGCGGAAATTGAAACTCCTCTAGGAAAAATAAAAATTCCTGGAAATGATTTTCAAAAGATAGATTATGAGCATTCAGTTGAAAATCAGGTTCCTTTTTTGCAGAAACTTGGATTCAGGGAAATTCTGCCCCTTGTTGTTGGAGATATCGATGATGGAGATGCTAAAAAAATTGCGAAAAAAATCTCTGAAATAGACTCTATCCATATATTTTCCACTGATTTAAGCCATTTCCTGCCATATGAAGAGGCAAACAAAAAAGATAAAGAAAGCATCAAGATAATAGAAAATTTAGATATTGGTAATTTCAAAAATATTGATGCTTGCGGCAAATTTCCTTTATTAATAATGATGCATTTATGCAAATTAAAAAAATACAAACCAAAATTAATAGAATATAAAAATTCAGGAGATATTACTGGAGACAAAAGCAGTGTTGTTGGGTATGCTGGATTTTGGTTTTAAAATATAATTTAAATAATCATTTATTTTAAAAAAAGATTAATTGATTTTAATTATCCGCACTGGGCAGAAGTTGAAGTTCCTGTTTTATCCCATCCAAAATAAGCACTTGGTGTTTCAGAATCCAATTCCGCCCCACACTCTTCTGGAGCTTCATTAAATGCTTGACAAATTACATCAAGATAGTTAGCAGGACTTCTTCCACTGTTTACTACTTGATTGTTAATCACTAAAGTGGGGCTTCCCTGAACACTGTATTTCTCATTTAATTCTTTTTCCACATTAAATCTCGGGTATCTCTCTTCTGATTTTAAGCTTTCACTTATAGAATACTCCTCATCTGTCGTTTTTCTACATGCATCTACTTTTGCTTTATCAATCCCTGCTTGTGTCATACATTTATCAGGGTCATTTCCATTTCTAATATATCCTTTTAAAACCTGCCCGTCACCTTCTAAGAAGCAAGTCATATAATCAAGGAATTTTTCAGGAGCAACTTCTTGAATGCAGTATTCCCTTAAATTCTCAACAGCTTCTTTTTCTCCATGCATTAAATAAGAAACATATCTTATCCTGAAATCAATTTTATCTCCAAATAATTCAACAGCAGGGATTATTCCTTTTTCTGCTTGAGTTCCATACGGGCAGTAGCTCATTACAAATAATTCAACAATAGGTTTGTCTGATTTTGGAATTTCAGTATTTTGTATAAAATCTTCTTGCTCATTTTGCGAGGGAATTATAGATAAAATAGAATTGCCGGTTAAATAACCTGATTTAGTTACATAAAATGGGATTAACTGATTTTCATAATCTATATTCACTTTATATAAATCTCCTTCTTTATCAACAGATTTCACAGATAATCCGCTCACTCCTTGTGCTTCAAAATAATTTAACAAATATTCTCCAGCCTCAATCTCAGATATTGTTCCGGATGTCATAGTTGAGAAATTTGTAACAAAGAGTATCAAAATTAAAATTCCCAGAACAAATGTAGAAAGAACCCAAGGATTTTCTCTAATTCTTACAGCCAAATTTTTCTTGCTTACCTTACGTTCTTCTTCATCCATCCTAAAAACAAGGATAACTCTTTTAAAAAGATTTTGGTAAAATTAGTTAGCTAAAAAATATACAAACAATTAAAAATATATCTGACTATTTTCAATTATGGGTTATGACATTATAATAGGAAGAGACAGCAGTGATAAAAAAATTTTCGGAGAAAGAGGATTGATTTTTATTGGAAAAGGTTATGTGAAAATGGGGCAGTATACTTCTATGAGCAATAGAATTCTTATGGATGTCGCGAGAAGTCACGTCGTCTTAGTAGCTGGAAAAAGAGGCAGTGGAAAAAGTTATACTTTAGGTGTTTTGGCAGAAGAACTTTCAAATCTTCCAAGAGAAACAAGCCAGAATCTTTCATCTTTAATCTTTGATACCATGGGAATTTACTGGACTATGAAATTCAAAAATGAAAAAGACAAAGAATTGCTGGAAAACTGGGAATTAAAATCAAAAAACCTCCCTGTAAAAATTTTTGTTCCTTTCGGACATTATAAAAAATATTTAGAAAAAGGAATTCCTGTTGATGAAAAATTTGCGCTGGATGTTACAGAGATGACAGCTGAAGACTGGGTAATTACATTTGGACTGAACATGATAAATCCTGTGTCAGTATTGATTGAAAGAACCATAACCAAACTAAAAGAAAAAAAGAAATTTGGTATTCAGGAAATAATTTCAAATCTGGAAAAAGATGAAAGAAGCTCTGGAGAGATTAAAAATGCTGCAATAGCCCTTTTCGAAGCTGCAGATACATGGGGAATTTTTGCAGAAAAGCAGGAAGAATCTACACAGGTTAATAATCTTGTTTCTGCAGGAACTACCTCTGTTCTGGATTTAAGCGTCTACAATTCTATAGGAACTTTCAATGTAAGAGCGCTTGTTATAAGCCTTGTATCAAGAAAGATTTTCAACCAAAGAATGGATGCAAGAAAAAAAGAAGAAACAGAAGCAATTTCAGAAAGAATAAGTTATTCATTAGAAACAGAAAAAAAAGAAAGTCCATTGGTTTGGTTATTCATAGATGAAGCCCATGAATTTCTTCCACTAAATAAAAAAACAATCGCAACTGATGCATTGATTCAATTACTAAGAGAAGGGAGACAACCAGGAATATCTCTTATTTTGGCAACACAGCAACCAGGGCAAATTCATAGGGATGTCATGACTCAATCAGATATTGTCATCTCTCATAGAGTTACTTCTCAACCAGATTTAGAGGCTTTAAATAATATAATGCAGAGTTATCTTTTGGAAAGCATAAAAAAATATATGGATGAACTTCCTAGTTTAAAGGGTTCTGCAATAATTCTTGACGATAATTCAGAAAGAATTTATCCTATGAGAATGCGTCCAAGATTCACCTGGCACGGAGGAGAAGCTCCAACAGCAATTAGTGCTGAAAAGAAATTGTAGAAAGACTTTTAAATAAAAAACTTTCTTTTTTTAAGAATGAATTCAGGAATTAATCTTGCGAAAAAAATAATCCTTAGTATAGATAAAGGAGTAAGAAGAATTTATTGGACAAATCAAGAAATTGATAAATGGTTTGCAAAACGTTCTGCAAAAGAAATAATTAACAATGGACACACATGTTTTATGAATCCCTGCTCAGATTTAACATTTGTTACCTCATTTATATTATCTCTCAATAATCTTCCTCACGAATGGATTATAGAAGAAATTTTGCCAACAAAAAAATTTAACTTCAATAGATTACATTTTGCTTTAGAATTTAATCTTCATGATAAACTTTATGTTATTGATTATAAGAGAAATAACGAAGTCTATGTATTTAAGGGTAATTACAATAGAAGAGAAAATTTACCCATAAAACAAATTATAAGATTTCCCGATGATCAAATCGATTTAGAAAAATCTCTTTATGAAAATATAAATAATTCTAATTTGAAATCCTACCTAAAAGATTATTCTTTAAAAGAAAATATAAACAAACTAAAGAGAGATAATTCTCCAGAAAATTATAAGAGATTTAAAAGACTATTTGGAGAAAATCTTATAATCAAACAACTCTGAAATCAACCCTAATCCTAATCTTATAAGGGGCAATTTCTCCTGCATTTTTTACCTGTAAAACCTTAATCTTTTTTCTTGCTTTTTTTGCTTCTTCTTTAATCTTACTAACAATTAAATCTTTTTCAGTCACAGCACAAAAATCATAATAATAAATTCTTGTTCCTCTTTTGCTCAACTTAAATGCCTGCTTCAAAAAATTTTCCTTCAATTGCGGACGAGGCATGATTATGACATCGAACTTTTTAGGAATATTTGAATATTTTAAGATTAGTTGATTTTTATTAATTAATTTATTTTTAGTTGATGATTTCTTTATATTAACTTTAACTGATTTCGTAGGGGTGGCAAGGATGGCAGTGGCTTTATTCAACTTTTCAGCTACTCTTTTAATATCCCCAGGCAATAACTCAACTCTATCTTTAACTTTGTTCAGTTCAATATTAAGCTCAGCATATTTATTTGCTTCTCTATTAATCTCATTTGAAACTACAAGTCTTGCTTTAGAATTCTTTGCAATAACAATTGAAAAAGGTGCAACTCCTGCAAACATAACCAGAACTTTTTCTCCTTTTTTAATCTGTTTAGCAATTTCTTTTCTTTCATTGCTCAAACGAGGAGAAAAATATGTCTTATCAATATGAAATCTGAAGACACAATTATTTTCTCGGTATAAAACTTCCTTGGTTCTTTCCCCAGCAACATAAGAAGTAGATAATTTTCTTAACCTTCCTTTAATCTTACCTTTTTTTTCTAAAACAGTTTTTATTGATTTCTGCTCCCTTAATAAGTTCTCAGCCCATTTCTTCTTTTCAGATTTCTTAAAATCCATAGGAAATCTCACAACTGCAATATTCCCTAAAACATCATAGGAATTTAATTTTCTCATGAAATAAATTAGAAAACAACTGATTTAAAATTATCTCTTTTGAGAAGATTTATAAAAACAAATTCCTTAATCTTCTTATGGCTTTATCATATTTTTTTACAAGAATAGATCCTTCAATAATAATCCTTGGTGCATTGTTTTTAATATTTTTCACTTTTATTAATTACATTTTATCTAAGGTTTTTAGAGATAAATATGGAAATGTTAACAGAGCAACTGCGGGAATTATCGCTTTCTGTATTTCAGTATTAGCAATTTATGGAATATCCAGAACAGGGTGGAATATCGGAAATTTCTTTTATAGTTTTGGAATCTCAGATACAATTTTATGGGTAATAGGAATTATCGTCTTTATAGTTATTTCCTTTTTTGTTATAAAATGGCTTAAACTCTGTGGTTTTATGATGATTTTTGGTGCTGCATTAGTTATAATAAGTTTCACAAATTTGGTTTATGAACAGTGGATAGTTTTCCTTATAGGCATAATATTATTCATTATTGGAGCATGGTTATGTATAAGGAGAAAAAAGAAAAGGAAAATAAAAAAAAACCATGAGTTAGAAGAGGAAAACCCGTCAAGAAAAGATGCATTAATTAAACTGGCAAAAAAATTCAAAAGATGGGCTAATTCAACTTCAAAGCCGGCATATTATGGAAGTTGGGCAATGTTCATTAACAAACTTCATCATTGGGGGTATGGAAGAAACGAATCAGAGATAATTTATAATTTCGGAGTTACTCAGGACGAGTTTGTAAAAATCTTTAATCGTTATGGAAAAGTTTGATTACTTTTTCTTAAAAGAAATCTTTAAAAGAAACCCTCCAATAATAAATAACAAAAATGCAAAGACAAATGTCGGAGCCATACTCTGTCCGGAAGAGATGACAGCCCCAGTCATACCAGAAATAGAGTATATAATAAACCCAAAACCTATTAACAAAAATACAGAAGCAAATAATCTTTGAATAAGCTTGCTTGTGCCATAAATAATTCCTCTTCCCTGAATTTGTTTTTGTTTATATCTTCCTCCCAAAGGAGTTCTTGAAAGATAAAACTTTTCTTCGCGATTTTCTCCTTTTCCTGTTGTTTTTGAACGTACATAACCTAAATCTATTAAATAATCCATTTTCTCTCTTGCATCTTTCACAGTTAAATCTGAATATCCGTGAGTTTTCAAATATTCCACAATATTATGTAAATTTAGTGATTCTTCTTTTTTATTTCCCAAATACCGGAGAATTCCTTTTTCTTCAGAATCTAAGGATATATTTGACTCAAGTAATGATTTTAAAGAAAATTTCTTCTTTTTTTCCATTTCTATATTAAGAGTTTAATATTTTTAAATGTTAAGATAACTCAAAACCATTTATCCAAACCTTTCTGTTTTCTCTGTTCTTCAACTTCTCTCAACTTATCCAATTGCTTGTTTACTCTCTCTTCTGAGAAATCATGTCTTTCAACAAGAATCTCTTTTATTTTATCTTCATCAATTTCTTTAAATTCAAATTCAGCTCTTGCAACCTCTGGCTTATGAAATAGTGCAAATATTTCTCTCCAGTCAAATCTGTCCTCCTCAGGAAGATTCATAATTTGCTCCTCAACACTTTTAAATATTAAAACAGGTTGCCTGTATTTTTTTACTATATCTAGTGCTTTTTTCTGTCCTATTCCAGGAACTCCTTTGGGGTTGTAATCTGTCCCAACTAAAATCCCAATACAAATCAATTGGTCTAGATTTATTTCAAGCAGATTAAGGACTCTTTCTAACTCAATTAATTCAGGCTTTATTTCTATCCATCCACTAAGAGTTTTTCTTTTTCTCGCAAAAGTCAGATTTTGAATCAATCTCTGAGCGCCGAAAAGCAAACTATCATAATCCTGGCTTATTGCTGCATAAACATCCTCTTTTGTTTTACAAAGATAAGCTGCTTCTGCTTCCCCTTCACCAGGTGCCTGAACAACTGCAATCCCTATTGATTCCAAAAGTTCCTTGCTTTCTTCAACCATTTCCTCATCAAGTCTTATTAACTGGCTCCCATATCTTCTCATTCCTGCAACATCTTCCTGTTGTTTGGCTTCTTCATATCTCCCTCTGGCAATTACTCTTCCAGCTTCTCTATTCTGATAAGTTTTTGACTTTAGTTCAGGGGCCTTACCATCAAAAACATAAACCAGTTTTATCCCCTCAGCAAGTAAATTAATATTTCTATAAAAAATTCCAGACAAATGACTCGTAACTCTTTTTTTACTGTCCATTAAAGGAGTACCATCTGGTTGCCGAATTGTTGATAAAAACTGATAAAGTATATTATAAGCATCTACGCAAACCAACTTTCCTTTTAAATCAGATATTTCAATTTCTTTTCTTGGTATTATTTCACGGATATTGAGTCCCATTTCAATCCAATAATAAAGTAAAAGAAATATAAATAGTTAACTAAACATTCGAAGTTGTCCGTCTTCTTCTTTTTTTAACTTAATTTCAAGATTTTGATTTTTTGGATTAAAAGGACTTTGAGGATTTGTCATGGGGTCTCCAAATTTATTGATCCTCTTAATAGCTCTAAAATATTCATTTTCTAAAAATTGTTGAATTCGTTCAGGTGTGCACTTGAATAAAGTTAAAAAAGTATTGGGAGCCACTTGCAATCTTGAATAACCTGTTTTTTCTCTAATAATTCTCCTTTTTTCATTAATATCCCTTAAATCTTCAGGATCAAAATTTTTAAAATTAACAAAAGTGGTTTCGATAGTTCTTACTAATTCCTTGTCTTCTTCATATCTGCTTGGTGTATAAGTTGCAAGGGTATATCCATTTCTCATATTTTTGCCACTAATGAGGAATATATAAAGTTTTCCATAATCAAAATTCTCAAACTTTAAATAACTCAAATTCTTCTTAAAATATATGAAAACACTATTCATTCCAATAGACTACGATTATTTTGATTTCGAGGGAAGGAACTACGCGAAAATCATTGGCAGAGACGACAAAGGAAAAAGGATTTGTATAATTGATTCCTGCCCTGTTTTTTTGTGGGCTATCTTAAAAAAAGGAATAAACAAAAAAAGAATTAATAAAGTAATAGAAAAAATAGAAAAAATAAAACTTAACATTAAAGGTAGACAAACAAAAGTTGAAAAAGTTGAACTGCATAATAAAAATTTCCTTGGAAAGCCTGTCAAAGCCCTGAAAATTTTCGCAACAAATTATAAAGATTTGCACGATATAGCAGACAGATTGGATTTCCCTGAAATAGAAAAAAGAAGAGGTTATGACTTAGGATACGCAACTCATTATATAATTGAAAAGAAAATTCACCCGTTATACTGGTATAAAATTACAGGAGAAATGTTGAATAACTCCTCAGAATTTGGAGGAATTGACACAGGTTTAGATGTGGATTTCTGTGTAAAAGTCAATAAGATTGAATTGATTGATAAAAATTATATTAAGGATAAAGAATTATATGGTAGACTAAAATTCAAACCAAAAACCCTTGCATATGATATTGAAACAGATGATTTCAAAATAGGAGAAGGTGAAATTTTGATGGTTTCACTTGTAGGAAATAATTCCAAAAAAGTAATTACCTGGAAAGGGCAAGCAGGAGATAGGATTTCCAAGAAAGGGGAGAGTAACTCTTATATTGAATATGTAAAAAATGAAAAAGAATTATTAGAAAAATTTGTAGAACATGTAAGAAAAATATCTCCTGATTTTTTAGTAGGATATTTTTCAGATGGATTTGACTTACCTTATCTAAAAGCAAGAGCAGATAAATACAAAGTAAAACTAAGTCTTGGACTTGATGACAGTCAACCAAAATTCCATAGAGGAATTTTCCCAACAGGAAAAATAAATGGAATTGTCCATATAGATTTATTAAAATTTGTTCAAACAGCCTATGCACAATACATGCAGTCAGAAACACTCTCATTAAATGAAGTTGCAAATGAATTTTTAGGAGATACAAAAAAAGAATTCAAAATAAAACATTCCTCAAAATTAGATGGCAAAGACTGGGAAAAATATTTTGAATATAATCTGCATGATTCTGTCTTGACTTTTAATCTTTTCAAAAAATTCTGGCCAGACTTATTAGAATTCACAAGAACAATGCAAGAGCCCATCTTTGATGTATCAAGATATGGATTATCCAAACAAGTTGAATCTTATATCATTCATAACTTAGAAAAATATAATGAAATCCCTGAAAAACATCCCACACACGATGAAATAAGAGAAAGAAGAAAACGCCCTGCCTCAGAAGGAGCTTTTGTTTTTGAACCAAGTCCTGGCTTATATGAAGATATTGTAATATTTGATTTTACATCCATGCACACCAGCATAATTGTCTCCTTCAATCTTTCAAAAGGAACTTTGCTTGAAAAACCTGAAAAAGATGCGTATGAATCCCCTGAAATAAAATATCACGGAAAAACAAAAAAATTTTATTTCTCAAAAAAGCCAGGATTCTTTTCCCAATTAGTAAAAGAAATTTTTGAAAAAAGAAAAAAATTCAAAGCAGAATATAAAAAAAATCCAAATCTGATAAGTCAAGCAAGAAGTAATGCTTTCAAAGTTTTATCAGCATCAGTTCATGGCTATGTGGCTTTTTTCGGGGCGAGATATTTTTCAGAGGAAACTTCAAATTCAATTCTTGCATATGTCAGAAAATTAAACAAAGAAGCAATTAACAAAACAGAAGATGAAGGATATGAAGTTATATATGCTGACACAGATTCTATCGCATTCTTAAGAAAAGACAAATCAAAAAAAGAAGTTTTAAACTTTTTAAAAAAAATGAATTCTCATCTTCCGGGAATTATGGAATTAGAACTGGATGGTTTTTATAAAAGAGGTATTTGGGTTACGACAAGAGCAGGAACTACAGGAGCTAAAAAGAAATATGCTCTAATAGATGAGAAAAACAGAATGAAAATTCGTGGATTTGAAACAGTCAGAAGAGATTGGTGCAACCTAGCAAGACAAGTCCAGAACAAAGTGATAAAGCAGATTCTCAAAGATGGAAACGAAAAAAAAGCCTTGGAATTTGTAAAAGAAATAGTAAAAAAAATAAAAGAAAGAAAAGTGGATAAAGAAGATTTAATGATAAGAACACAACTAAAAAAACCAATATCAGAATACAAAGCAATCTCCCCGCATGTAATAGTAGCAAAAAGAATGCAGGAAAAAGAAATACCTGTAAGTGCTGGAACATTAATCTCTTATTATATAGCAGAAACAAAAGGAAAAAAGAAACTTGTAAGAGAAAAAGTAAAACTTCCGGCTGAAAAAGGAGAATACAACATAAAGTATTATCTAGAAAGGCAGATTCTTCCTGCAGTTGACAACATCTTCCAGGTTTTTGATATAAATGTAAAGGAAATTATTGAAGGCAAAAAACAAATGACCTTAAAGGATTTTTAAAATGAATAAACAATCAATCCTCAAAGCAGGACAAATCTCACAAGAAGTTAAAAAATATGCAAAAAGTTTTATAAAAAAAGACACTCCCTTATTGGAAATTGCAGAAAAAATAGAAGATAAAATAATTGAACTTGGAGGGAAACCAGCATTTCCAACAAACACAAGCATAAATGAGGTGGCTGCACATTATACTCCTTCACATGATGATGAAACAAAAGCACATGGATTATTAAAAATAGATTTGGGTGTTCATATTGATGGCTGGATTGCAGATACTGCCTTTTCTTTGGATTTGGAAAACAGCGAGGAAAATAAGAAATTAATTGAAGCATCAAAATCTGCACTGGATAATGCTATTAAGTTAATTAAAAACTCGCTTGGTGAAAATGCTAATAATAAAAATGGCTCTGTGGAGGTGGTGGGGATGGTGGCGGATAAAGGAAGCTTAATGACAAATCAAATCGGAAAAATTATCCAGGAAACAATTGAATCTAAAGGATTTTCTCCGATAAACAATTTATCAGGACATGAAATGAAGCAGTATGATTTGCATGCAGGATTAAATATTCCAAATATTGATAATAATAAAAAAATGATTCTGAGTAAAGGACTTTATGCAATAGAACCTTTTGCAACAAATGGAAGTGGCAGAGTTTACGAGGGAAAATCTTCTGGAATTTATATGTTGTTAGATACTAAAAATATAAGAAGCTCTATTGCAAGAGAAATATTAAAATTTATTGAAGAAGAATACTCAACTCTTCCGTTTTGTTCAAGATGGCTTGTTAAAAAATTCGGAGCAAAAGCCCTGTTTGGTTTAAGACAATTAGAAGAAAATGGAAATCTGCATCACTTTCCGCAGTTGATTGATTCTGGAAAAGGAAAAGTAGCACAATCAGAAAACACGATTTTAATTGATGATGAAGGTATAAAAGTTACGACAGAAGAGGATTAATTTTTAGATAAGAGATAATTTTCAATCAAAGATGATGGTAATCCTTTTCAGCCAAGTTTACTTGGAGTTGATTTTTTATTGAAGACAAAATCTACATTAGTTTTTAATCCTTATAAAAGAGAAGCTTATCTAGAAATAGAAGAATAATATTAACCCAGATAACTTCCTACAGGAAGAGCAGCTTTTGCTGATTTTAAAAAATCATCTTCAATCCTCTTGTAAGCATCAATAGTTGATTTATTCACACTTGGCTTGACTTTTTTCAGAGCTTC
>JAFCEV010000015.1 GCA_017608985.1 Candidatus Pacearchaeota archaeon | reverse complement strand
TCTTGAGTTTTCTTCAATTCTTCTTCCATCATATTCACCAATTTTAATTATCTAAAAAACGAAAAACACTCTTTTAAAGTTTTTGATAATTTATCACAACTTTCTATATTTTAATTAAACTTTTTTGTTAGCCCACGCCGATAACTTAACTTTTTGTAAGATTCCCACGTCTTTTATCACTAACAATCAATCCATCTTTTAATTCTATAACTCTTGAAACATATTTAGTATGCCATGGTTCATGCGTTACCATAACAATAGTCTGCCCATATTTCTGATTCAACTCCCTAAGGACTTCTAAAACTTGTTCTGAAGTTTTAGTATCAAGGTTAGCGCAAGGCTCGTCTCCAAACAAAATTTTTGGTTTCTTGGCTATGGCTCTGGCAACAGCAACTCTTTGTTTTTCCCCACCAGAAAGCTGGTCTGGAACCCTGTCTAACATATCCCCCAGCCCCACTTTCTCCAAAGCTTCTTTAGCTATGGAAATAGATTCTTCTTTTGTTTTTCCTTCCATAAGTGATAAAATATAAACATTCTCAGCAGCACTCATTTCCTTGATTAATGCATAATCTTGGAATACATATCCTAATTGCGTTAATCGGTAATAAGTTCTTTCTTCTTCTGGCAAATCAACTACATTAAGATTATTGATAATATATTCTCCTTTAGTTGGTTTATCAATTAAACCAAGTATTCTTAACATTGTAGTTTTCCCGCTTCCACTTGCCCCCATAATAGCAATAAACTCTCCTTTTTTTATTTCAAATGAAACACCATTTAGGGCTTTCACTATTATTTCTCCTGTTTTATAATGTCTTTTCAAATTCTTGATTTTAATTATAGTTTTTTCATGCATTTTATCTCCCCCAAATTGCCTCCAATATGCTCTCTTTTGAAACTCTCCAAGCAGGAAGTACTCCTGCAATAACTGACATGATAAGCATTGTAAAAATGCTCTTAATTATTAATCCTACTTGAATCTCTGGAATAATCTCTATTGTTTCATAAAATACAACAGGATTTATTGTAAAATAAAACATGGCTAAAAAATATAAAATCAATCCTGCCAGAACCCCCATTAATACATAGAACATACTAATAAATGCATAAGACACTACTATTGAACGAGGAGTTATACCTACTGCCTTCAAGATGCCTATTTCTTTTTTCCTATGTAAAACATTAATATAAACAATAATTAAAATTAATGCGGCTCCCACAATTAAACTAACATATTTTGAAATAACATTTACCAGATTTAAGGTTTCCATTGCCTGCCTCATGACAGCATCAGACTTTTCACTATTTGTAAAAACCGGCTCTTTGACTCCAGCTGCAATTATTTTCTCTTTTACTTTTGCGGACTCATCAGGGTTCTTTACTCTTATAACAATACTTGTTGCCTTGCTTTCGTCAAGACCATATACTTCTTCTATTTCTTTATAATGAACTAAAGCGTTTAAATCAACAAGTTCCCATGTGCCCTCCATTATTCCTTTGACTTTGTAGGTTCTTTGAACACCATTACTATAAGTTACATCAACAAAAGAACCGACTCTTACTGCCCCTAAATTATCATAAATTTCAGAACCAAAATAACCTTCTACAAGCATTGCACCAATTATTATCTCATCTTGTGAAAGGTCACTTAAGAATTCTCCTTCACTTATAATATAAGGATATCGTGAGACATCATATTCTTCAGAAGGAGATACTCCTATTATGGATGAACCAACAACTTTTTGTTTGTACTTAATAGAAGCTCCTGCATCCAATCTTTTTGTTGCAAATGTGACATCAGGAACTGCCCTTGCTTTTTGCAATACATTATCTGCATTATTTATGTAAGTATTATCGCCGCTTGGTTCAATAACAATGTCTCCATAAGGATATTGCATAAAATCAGTAAACATGCCAGAAAGCCCCCCCATCATTGAAGGTAAAAAAATCAAATTCACAAAAATTAGTGCTAAAACAAAAACAATAAAGGCTAAGGTTTTTTTATTTCCTCTTTTTATAGAACTTTTTGCGCCAAGTAGTCCGACTTTAACATCATTGAGCATTTTTCACCTCTACTAATAATTTAATGAAATAAGAATTTATAAGATTATGTGAATGATTGATTTACTTTTTTTGAAAAAATCATCCGGCAACTCCGAAGAATCACCGGGGATTATCACTCTTTTTTTAGGAATTTCAGATTTATAAACTTTTAATTTTTCCATTCACATTCATTACTTATTTTTATATTTTTCTAATATTTCTCTTTTGAATTCACTCATTCTTCTTTCTTTTTTCTCTCTTTCTTCTTTTTCTTTATGACTTTTTTTAATAGGTTTTTTACTAGTTTTTTCAGTAGTTTCTTCTAATTTCTCTGGTTTAGAATTTTCTCCTTGTAATAATTGTTGTATTATTTTATCTTTTGATTTTTTTGTTTTAATGAAATAATATATTCCCCATCCAAAAGCAGCAAGTATTAATATTGCAAAAATAATCCCGCCAATATTTGATTTTTTCTTTAGCACATTAAGACTTACATTTGTTTTTATTTCATTGTCTCCAAAATCATCATAATATGAAATAGTAACTGGAAATTCAAATTCCCCTACTTCATCTACAATAAAAGTTAAGACAACCGGACCATCTTCATCTGAATCAAGTGCACCAATAAATGATTGTTTTAATCCTTGAAAAGGGTGGTCTGCATAGACACTTACTGATTTGGCAGTTCCATCTCCAGTATTTTCAATTCTTAAAGTTAGTTCAACTGTTTCTCCTTTAACAGGTAAGACAGGGTCTATTTTAACAGAAGCTATGCTTAATTCTGCTTTATCTCCTATAACCTCTATTGTTATATTATAATTTTTTATTATAGAAAATTCGCTTCTTCCATAAGATAATCTTGTTTTAATTACATGAGTTCCAGGACTAGCATCCTCAGTTGTCTTCATATGATATGTAATAAATCTCTCACTGTTTCCATAATATAATTTAGATATATTAATAACCAAGGGTTCTTTAATTGTAATATCTGTTGGAGGATTTAGTAATTCAAAAGAAACATATTCTGGCATTTCGTCCCCGCAATTTTCAATTTGCACCCCCACTGTAAACTCTTCTCCAATTCCAATTGAACTGGGGCTAATATCTGAAACTTCTGCTGTTACACAATATCCTGCATTCAATGCATTTACACTTGTTATCATTAGGAAATCCAGTATAATTATAATTACAAAATTAATGAAAAACTTTTTGATGTTCATTTCTACCTCTTTTATATTTTAATATGTAATAATTAATTTATAAATCTATTCTTAAGAAAAACGCCCCGACCGGGAATCGAACCCGGGTTTCAACCGTTCTGCTTGGTTTTTTCTTTGATTATGCAATTCTCCTCAAAGGGAAGTAGTGATAGCTCATCTTGAACTCCATTGAATCCTCTTCAAAGGAGAGGGGTTTTGCAAAGGGGGACTTTGGTGCCCCTGCCAAGCGACAGGGTTGTGTTCTGGCCATTAAACTACCGGGGCATAAAAACTATTATTAAGATTAATTTTTAAATCTTACTGCTCCCCCTTTAAAACAACTTGTATTTACCTCTTTTTCTTTTTTATCAATTTAATCAAACCATAAAAAATAAATGTAAATGTAATAAATACCACAGTTAACATAAATATCATTTCAGGATTAATAAAATTAAATTTTATTGTAAGCAAAGTTGCAACAGCTCCAAGAACAATAGCTATAAGAATTTTAATAACAAATTCTATTTCAAAAAGAGTTTTATTTTTTATCATTTTAATTAGCGTATAAATAAAACATATGAGAAAATAAAGCGGAATTAAGATATTCGCAATAATAAAAAAGAAAGCTTCATCTCTTCCAGTTGACTGAAAATAATTAAAAAATAAAGCATATACAAGATTGTGCAAAACAAATGCTAAAAACCATGCTACAATAATTATCCAAAACTTTTTCCAGGTTAATAAAAACCATTTGTCAAGCTGCTTGTTTTTCATTTTTTATGAAATAATTTATTATATTGTCCTTAATATTCTCTTTAAATTCTCTTCTATAATGAATTCTACATTTCTTCATCCAGTTCCTATATTTGCCCACTAACTTAAGCATATCTGTTAAAAATTCGTAATTCTCTTCTGAAACTTCTTCTGAATTTGGGAGTGTTGCCGAAAATTTTTCAAGTTTCATTTTTTCTTTATCACCTTCTTTCCGCCCATATATTTCCACAAAACTTTCGGAATTTTTATAGAGCCGTCTTTTTGCTGATTGTTTTCCATAATAGCGACTATAGCACGCGAAGTTGCAATAACAGTGCTGTTTAAAGTGTGTGCATAATATCGCCTGCCTCTGTCCTCTATTTTAACATTCAATCTCCTTGCTTGCGCTTCTTCCATATTTGTCAAAGAAGTAATTTCAAAATATTTTTTCTGTCTTGGACTCCATGCTTCAATATCACAGGATTTTGCTTTTAAGTCAGCCAAATCTCCTGAACAACATTCCAAAATCCTGACAGGAATCCCAAGTTTTCTAAAAATATCGACTGAGAATTTCAGCATTTTATTATACCACTTATAAGAATCTTCTGGCTCACAAATCACAACCATCTCCTGCTTGTTAAATTGATGTGTCCTGTAAATCCCTTTTTCATCAATTCCATGGCTTCCAATCTCCTTCCTAAAACACATAGAATAAGCTGTTTGTTTCACAGGAAGTTTCTCTTTTTTAATAGTTGTGTTTATAAATTGTCCAATCAAAGGATGCTCAGAAGTCGCAACAAGATACAAATCCTCATTTTCAACCTTGTAAGCCATTTGCTCAATCTCGGCATTTGAATAAACTCCGTTCAGGATTTCTTTTCTAATCATTAAAGGAGGTTCGACATATTCAAAACCCTGCTTAATCATATAATCTCTTGCAAAATTGATTAAAGCCATGCTTAACAAAGCCAAATCTCCCTTGAGAAAATAAAAACCCTTTCCAGAAACTTTTGCAGAAGTATCAAAATTAAGCATGCCCAATTCCTCTCCTAATTCAACATGGTTCCTAACAGGAAAACTGAATTTCTTTGGTTTTCCAATCTTTTTAATCTCAACATTCTCAGATTCATCTTTTCCAGCAGGAACAGATTTATGCATAATATTTGGAATTTTATACATAATCTCCTTGATTTCTTCCTTCAATTTTTTTCTTCTAACTTGTAATTTATCAATCTTCCCAGGAATAGTCTTAGCTTTTTTAATTAAAGCAGAAGCATCTTTTTTTTGTTTTTTTATTTTATTTATTTCTTTAGAAATTTTATTTCTCTCATTTCTCAAACTATCTTCTTGATATTTCAATTTTCTCCATTCTCCATCTAATTTCCTAACTTTATCAACAAGAGGAAGTTTTTCATTCTGAAATTTCTTTTTTATATTCTTCTTAACCAATTCAGGGTTTTCCCTAATCAATTTTATATCAATCATAAAAAAAACAAAGAAAGATTATATTTAAATCTTCTCCAAAACTTTAAAAACAATAATTCCTATTATTTAAAGAGGTGAAAATGGTTTTTGAGGAGATTTCAGCATTATATAATTCTTTCATAGTAACTCTGCCTGGATGGGCTCAGAATTTTCTTAGTTTTTTTCTGTTTGCACTTCTAATCGTCATTTATTCCTTATTTATCTGGAAATTTTACAGATGGATTGCAAAGAAAGATATCCTTGAACTCAATCTTAATAAATACAATAAATTTGGGCATCCGTTTTTTGCAAAAATGCTCGCAGGAATTTTTTATTTTATCGAATACATTATAATCCTGCCTTTTGTCATTTTCATTTGGTTTGGTATATTCTCTATTTTTCTCATACTATTGACTGAAAATCTGGAAGTGCATTCAATTCTTTTAATTTCTGCAGTAATAATCGCTGCAATAAGAATGACTGCTTATTACAGCAAAGACCTTTCAAAAGACGTTGCCAAACTTCTTCCTTTCACACTTTTAGCAGTTTCTCTTATCAATCCAGATTTCTTCGATGTAGGAAGGGTCCTTAGCCAATTCAACCAGATTCCCTCTCTTCTCAACCAAATAATTTATTATCTGCTGTTTCTCATAGCTTTAGAAATAATTCTGAGATTTTTTGAATTCATATTCTCTCTATTTGAACTAAAAGAAGAAGTAATAGTTAAAGAAGAAGAAAAGATTTAATTTTTATTTATTTCTACTTCTAAACAATCTCCTAATAACCAACCCAACAACAACCAAACCTATTAAACCACCAACAACCCACATCCAGTTTTTTAATTCCTCTCAACTTTTGGATGCTCATGCCCTCTTCCTGCAACTTCTTTGAGCATTTTAATGTGCTTTGCTCTTTCTTCTTTATATTCTAACTTGCTTATTTTCAGTTCCCGAATCATTTTTGCCACGTATTCTCCTCCCAAAAAGTGAGGGGTCAGAACATAAGTCGCACCTTCTCTATATAAATCAAGAGCCTCTTTAATTGTGTGAGCCCTAACAATAATTATTGCCTTACGATTAACAATCCTCACAGATTCTATCAGAAGCGCATTAGTTTCAAAATCAGGAACAGTAGAGATTACAATATTTACTTTATCCAAAGGCAACTCCCGAAGCAGTTCAGAATCATCTACATCTCCATAAAGACACGGAATTCCAAACTTCTGTAAATCAGAAATAGTGTCGGGATTAAAGTCAACAACAAGATAATTTTTCTTTAATTTCTTTAAAGAACGTAGAATGCTGAACCCGATTCTGTTGTATCCAAAAAGAATTGCATCATATTTCTTTTTTAATTCCTTTTCTTTCCTAACTTTCTTTCTTTCAAACAATGAAGCAAAATTATGCATTTTTTTATAAAATTCTTTGGAGTAAATTATCATATATGTGGAAATGAAAATAGTAATAACTAATGTCAGTGTCAGTGTATGTAGTACTTCAGAAGTAATATGTCCTACAGCAACACCAAGAACAAGCACAATAAGGGAAAACTCTGAAATCTGGGCAAGAGTTGTTCCCACTAAAAAATTCGTTCTTTTTGTATACCTAAACAAAGCCGCAAAAGACATCAAAATAAGCGGCTTTGCAATCAGCACAACACCAGATAAAATAAGTGCATTAACAATTACATTGCCAATATCTAAAAAAGGCATATTTAATCCCAAAATTATAAAGAATATTATAAGAAAGAAATCTCTCAAAGGCCTTACTTTGGAACTAATCTCTATGCTGTAAGGTGAAACAGATAAAACAATTCCTGCAATCAAAGCTCCTATTTCAATTGAAAATCCAAGATAGCCAAACAAAGCCGCAATCAAAAAACACCAAAACACAGAAAATAAAAACAATAATTCCTGATGTTTTGCAATATTTTTAGTTAATTTTGGAAGAATATAAAATCCAGACAAGAACAGGAATACAATTAATCCAATTCCTATTAATAAACTCTTCATTCCAAGCCCAGATAACATAAGCTCTCCTGAAACAGAAGAAATTACCATTAAAACTCCAATTGCAACCAAATCCTGTATAATAAGTATTCCTATTGAAATTTTTCCGTACAAAGAATCCAGATGCTGCTTATCAGACAAAAGCTTCATAATAATAATAGTACTGCTGAATGCAAGGGCAATTCCAACATAAATTCCTGTAATATTATTAAATCCTAAAAGAAATGACACTCCAAAACCAAGCCCAAAAGTGAGAATCATTTGTCCCAAACCAATTAATAAAGAAGAAGTTCCAATCTCTCTGATTACCCTTGGATTTAAATGAAGCCCTACAATAAATAAAAGAAAAGCAATTCCAAATTTTGAAAAAGTATCAATTAATTCTGTACTGGCTCCTGCTTTCAGAATAAAAGGACTGATAATAATTCCTGCAAGAATATATCCTATAATAATTGGCTGCTTGAGTAATTTAATTACATAAGCCACTAAAAAAGCCACTGATAAAATAACTGCTAACTGAATAAATATTGGGTCCATAATCTAATCCTCTTTTATATAAAAAAGATAAATATAGTATAAAAATGTTTTGAGAAATATTTCTTTAAACAATAAATTTTTAAACTATTTTCAAATCTATCTTATATGCCTAAAGTAAGAATTAAATTAAACAGCACAGATATAAATATGCTTAATGATATTTGTAATTCCATTAAAGGAATTGCTAAAAAATCAGGAATTAGTATAAGCGGACCTGTTCCTCTGCCTACTAAAAAACTGAAAATTACAACAAGAAAATCTCCATGTGGTGAAGGAACAGCAACATTTGACAGATACGAGATGAGAATACACAAAAGATTTATTGATTTGCCTGCAAATGAGAAAGTTCTGCACAATATTATGAGAATGCAGATTCCGAAATCAGTTAATATAAAAATTGAGATGAAAGATTAAGGCAAATACAAGTTTTATTTTATTAAAATTATCTTAAATTTAATTGGAGCAATATTCTTAGCTTTTTCTATAACGATAAAAGATCCTATCAAAGAATAAAAATGCTTATACATTTACTTCAATAAAGAGAAATATATTTATAATGGGAATAGTAGGATTAATATTAGGTTTCATCTTCCAGATTTTTTGAGTAATTTATTGATACAAATATTTAAAAAACATCTTTTCTTACTTAATAAGATGGAAAAAGACATAGGAAGAATAAAGAGAAACGACACTTCAGATATTGTTATAAGGGTTGATGACTTTGGTGGACAGAGGGGACTGACAATAAGAGAGTTCGTGACTTCTGACAGATATACTGGTTTTACAAAAGCAGGCGTGAGAATCTCTGCTGAAAATTTTCCAAAATTCAAGGAAATGATTAATTCAATTTCTGAAGAAGAGATGAAAGAAACTCCTGAACAACCAGCAGAAAAAACTGAGTCAGAGGAAACTCTGGAAGACAAATCAGCAAAAAGATCTAAAGAGAAAATTCAGAAAAAAGCAGAGAATTTAGATGATTATTGATTCTTAAATATATTTTATATTAGAATAATCCTTATAAAAAAGTATTTAATTTACAAATGTTGTTCCTTATGGACTCAATTTCAAATTTGGAAGAACTAACAATATATTTTTTGGGGGATATTCTGATAAATATATCTGCTTGTCAGAAGAAGAGGTCCTTCAGAAGAATTTAGATTTAACAGTAAAGGGTCTTGAAGATATAGTTAAAAAAGCTAAAGCAGATTTTGTATTAGTTGATAAGCTGAAAATATCCAGTCATGAATTGGGCGGGGAGCACAATTATTAATTAAAAGATAATTCTGAATAAATATTCAAAACGAAACATTTAAATAGTTTAATGAATATGTATTCATAACTAAATAATGCCTAAAAAGGCAAGGAGATTGAAATGCCGAACAGAGATGGAACAGGACCTGAAGGAAAAGGCCCAAGAACAGGAAGACAAATGGGAAATTGCGAAGGAGCAGAACCCAGAGAAATAACCAAAAGATTCTTCTTTGGAAGAAGACTTGGAAGGGGTTTTGGTAGAGGATTCAGAAGAAGAATAAATAGGGAATAAAATGCCAAGACCAAGAAGAATCAGAAGAATATCTTTTCAACCAGATGTAACTTACTTTAAACCAGCTGGAGTATTATTAAAAAATTTGCAAGAAAGTGTTTTAACAAGGGATGAATTAGAAGCAATAAGATTAATTGATTATGAAAATGTTGGACAGAGCAAAGTTGCTAAGAAAATGAAAATAAGTCAGCCAACATTATCTAGGATATTAAAATCTGCGAGAAAAAAAATAGCAGATGCTTTAATTAATGGTCAAGCAATAAGAGTAAAAGGAGGTGAATATGAAATGGTGCAACCAAGAGCAAGAGGTTTAGGGCTTGGAGCTGGAAGGGGTATGGGTAGAGCTGGTGGAAGAGGAAGAATGGGTGGCCCTGCTGCAGCAGGTCCAGGTGGCGAGTGTGTTTGTCCAAAATGCGGATATAGAAAATCGCATGCATTGGGACAACCTTGTTATCAAATGAAGTGTCCTAAATGTGGCACAAAAATGACAAGAGGATAAATTAAATTACAGGAGGTTAAAAAATGAAAATAGCAATAAGTTCAACAGGAAAAACTTTAGAAAGTGAAATAGACCCAAGATTTGGAAGATGCGCTTATTTTTTAATTGTAGAAATTGAAAATAAGAAAATAAAAAATTTTAAAGCAATTGAAAATACTGCAAAAGAACAAGCAGGCGGAGCTGGAATTACAGCAGCAGAAATTGTTGCAAATGAAAAACCAGATGCAGTAATTACTACAAATTTAGGTCCAAGAGCTTCTTCAGTATTCAGTCAATTTGGAATTAAGACTTATCAAGGACAAGGAAAAGTCAAAGATGCTGTGCAAGATTTCATCGACGGAAAATTAAAAGAAATAACAAATGCAACAGGTCCGCAGCATGTAGGTTTGAAATAAACAATGTGAAATATTTTAAAGAAAATGACTTTATTCAAAAAGAAATGTCAATATTGTGGAAGTAAAATTGAAAAAGGCAAGGAAGTATTTGAAAAAGTAAAAGTCCCTGAGTTTAAAGATAAGGTAAAAAAACCTTTTTGTAGTAAAGAACATGCAGAACTTTACCAAAAAAATATTAAAGGAACTCCAAGAAGAAATTTTTGTCCTCGTTGTGGAGTATAAATAAAATGAAAGAACTTCAATTACTTAAAGAACAAATCTTAAATTGCAAAAGATGTGATTTGCACAAGACAAGAACAAATCCTGTAATCGGAGAAGGTTCTCTAGATGCTCACATAATGTTCATTGGTGAAGCGCCAGGATTTAATGAAGATAAGCAAGGAAAGCCTTTTGTTGGGCAGGCAGGAAAAATTTTTGATGAACTTCTAAATTCTATTAATCTAAAAAGAGAAAAAATTTATATAACTAATATTCTTAAATGTCGCCCACCAAATAATCGCAATCCAACTCAAGAAGAAATAAAAATTTGCTCTTCTTACTTAAATAAACAAATAGATATTATAAAACCAAAAGTTATATGCTGCTTAGGAAATTTCGCAACTGATTACATATTAAAAAAATTTGGCTTAAAAGATAAAATTCAAGGCATAAGCAAAATTCATGGAAAAGTTTTTTCTGTCAGTAGCCTTTCTGGTCTAATAAAAATAATCCCCATATATCACCCAGCTGTCGCAACTTATAATTCCAATATGTTGGAAATTCTTAAAAAAGATTTTGAGAAAATAAAATGAAAATAGCAGTAACTGGCGGAAAAGGTGGAACTGGAAAATCCACAATAGCCACTGCTCTGGCAATGGAATTATCAAAAAAGAATAAGGTTCTGCTTGTTGATGCAGACGTAGATTGTCCAAATGACAATATAATCCTCTCAATAAATCTCAAAAAAGTAAAAGATGTGGAAACCATGATTCCAAAAATTGATAAGAAAAAATGTATAAAATGCGGAAAATGTAGTCAGATATGTAAAGAAAAAGCAATTGTTCATGTTAAAGGAGAATTTCCTGTTCTTATTCCAGAACAATGCACAGGATGCCGGGCTTGCAAAATTGCCTGTCCTGTTGGAGCAATAAGTGAAGAAAAACAAAAAATAGGAGAAATTTTTATTGGTAAAAAAGAAAATATCACATTAATATCAGGAAAAATGAAACCAGGAATAGAAGAGTCAAGTTTGATAGTAAATGATGTAAAAAAATATATAAAACAAAGAAAAGAGGATTATGATTACATGATAATAGATACTGCTGCTGGAACTCATTGCCCTGTTATTGCTGCGTTAATGAATAGTGAACTGGGAATAGCAATAACTGAACCAACTCCTCTTGGTAATCACGATTTAATACTCATCTTAAAATTAATGAAAAAATTAGGTGTAAAATCAAAAATAGTTTTGAACAGAAGCGACATTTCCAATAAAAATAAAATAATCCAAACATCTAAAAAATTTAATTCAAAAATTATTGCTGAAATTCCATATGATAAAAAAATTCAAAAAGCTTACTCAAAAGGAGAACCAATTAAACATAAATCTATTAAAGAAATTGTAAAAAACCTAAAATGAAAGCTATAACAATTGTATCAGGAAAGGGAGGGGTTGGGAAAAGTTCTATAACTGCTTCTCTGGCTGTTTTATTATCTAAAAAAACAAAAATAGTAGCTGTTGATTGTGATGTTGATGCATCTAATTTAGCATTAGTTCTTGGAGTGAAGAATCTCGAAAACCAAAGAGAAATATCCACTAATGAAAAAGCTTTTGTGAATGAAAAAGCAAGGAACTGCAAGAATATTCTTGATGTATGCACTTTTTCTGCTATTTCTTGGAATAAAAAAAAGAATCTTCCTGAGATAAATAAATTTCTATGTGAAGGTTGCGGAGCTTGCCAACTTTTATGTCCGCAGGGAATAATATTAAAAAAAGTGAAAAATGCAACAGTCGGAGAAGCAAAAACAAATTATGGATTTCATCTTGTTTCTGGACAATTAAAAATGGGGGAAAGTGGAAGTGGAAAAGTTGTGGATGAAGTCAAAAAATTAGCAGACAAAAAAAATGTGGATTTGATGATTATAGATTCTGCTGCAGGAATAGGTTGTCCTGTTATTGCGTCTGTTCAAGGTTCTGATTATGTAATTGCGATTACTGAACCAACTCCTGCTGCATTGAGTGATTTAAAAAGAGTTCTGCAAATTGTAGAGCATTTCAGAATTCCCTACGGAATTATAATAAATAAATATGATTTGAATAAGGATTTCAGTAAAAAAATAGAAGAATTCATAAAAAACAATAAAATTTCTTTGTTAGGAAAGATTCCTTATGACAGAAAATTTGTAGAAGCACTAGTCAACTTAACTCCAATCATTGAATAAAAAATAGAAGAATTCATAAAAAACAATAAAATTTCTTTGTTAGGAAAGATTCCTTATGACAGAAAATTTGTAGAAGCACTAGTCAACTTAACTCCAATCATTGAATACGACAAAAAATTTGAAAAATTATTTAGAAAGATAATTAAAAAAATAGAAAACGAAATTAATTTTAAAAAGATTTAAAAAAAATATTATTTAAACAAATATTTCAATTCTTCATCCATTTTTATAATTCTTAATTTTCCGTTCTTTTTTTCCTTTTCAATTATTCCCTGCTCTTTTAATTTTTCTATTATTCTAAAAACCTTTAATCTTGGTAATTTTGTTTCTTGCACAAGTTTTGCCTGACTAACTTCATTGTTTTTTGAAATTAACTTTAAAATTTTATATTCTTCAGAATTAAAAAGTTTTTCAATAAATCCGGAACAATCTCTTATACTCTTATCTTTTTCTGAAAGTCTTCCAACCATAAAATAACTCATTAAAGAACCAACAAACAAACTAACAGAAGCAATTATAGGAATTAAAAAAGGCAAAGGAATTGTGCATGTTTGGGCTTCCCCACAAGCAACAACTCTTTGAGTATAAAGTGAAGCAAGTGAAATTATTAATACAAATCCTGCTACAATCATAAAAACAATCAACAATCCTCTTCTTTTTTTCTTTAACATTTCTTCCAATTTATCAAAAAATCATGTTTCATTTATTGAAACAAATATTTAAATATGGTTTCAATAATATTAATATAAAGATTATTTAAAAATTTAACGTTTAAATGAAAAACAAAATAGGAATAAAAGCAATATTAATAATTTTAATAATTTTATTCTTATTAAATATTCCTAAAATATCAGCCAATAATAATCAAGAGAAAATATGTGCTGTTTATATTACAGGTATTGGCTGCCCAAATTGTGCTGTAACAGACCCTGCTCTACTTCTTGAATATGTTAATGAAAATCCTAATTTAATAATTATAGAATATGAAATTTATCATCAACGTGAAGACAACATAGAAATTGCCAACCAATATTTTCAAAATTACATTCCAAATACAAGAGCTGGAGTCCCACTTATAATTTTTAATAAAAACCAATATGGATTAGGAAGATTTGATGTTTTAGATTCAAAAAACACAATAAAAAAATTAGATTCTAATAAATGTCCTTTACCAAATGGAAGTTCTATAAAATTTGAAGATTTAGATATTACTTCTCTAAAAGGAAAACCAAAAATATGGGTAGCTAACAGCATTTTAATTTCTCAGGAAGGTGGCGGAGACAACCAAGAATTAAAAAAAGTATTAAATCAAGAACCTTCTTTATCAAAAAAAGAGTTTAAAAAAGCGACTCCACAATTAGCTGAAATTTCAAAAGCAAAAGTAGAATTCAAACACGCTGTTCAATTAAATGGGTGGATTTTTCAATGGGATGGAGAAATATCAAACAACGAAGACATAAACCATCTACAAAAATTTAAAGTAGGATACTTAATAATTGGCATTTTAATCTTTTTCATTATTTTATTTTTAACTTACAATTTCTTTGTAAAGAAAAAAGTTTGCTGTATTCCCCATTTCACTTTAAAACAAAAAAGATTTTTAATAATAGGAATAGCTGTATTAGCGTTAATAGGATTTTTTATTTTAGCAAAAAATATCTCTCCAGACTTTTTAAAGAGTATTGGTTATAATTTACCTTTACCTATTTTTACTTTTTTTATTGCATTAATTGATGGATTTAATCCATGCAATTTATTTGTTTTAACTTTTCTTTTAGGACTTTTAGTCTCTGCTTCACACTCAAGAAAAAAGATTTATGCTATTGGTTACACTTTTGTAATTATGGTGTTTATTATTTATTTTTTATTTATGGCTGCCTGGCTTAATATTTTCAAATATATTGGATTTATAACTCCTCTAAGGATAACTATTGCTTGTATCGCTTTAATTGCAGGAATTATAAATTGCAAAGAACTTATTGCGTTTAGAAAAGGAGTAACTTTAATGATTCAGGAAAAACACAAAGCCCCCTTAGTAAGAAAAATTGAAAATATGAAGGAAATAATTACTAATGGTTCTATGCCTGCCTTAATTTTAGCATCAATAGGTTTAGCAACATTTGCATCATTAGTAGAATTACCTTGCACTGCTGGTTTCCCAATTATTTATACAGGAATACTAACTGGAAAAGTTTTAGCCAGCAGTTTATCTTATTATAGTTATTTGCTTTTTTACAATTTAATTTATGTGATTCCTTTAATCGTTATAATTACAATTTTTGGATATACATTCAAAACAAAACAAATATCTAAAAGACAAATGCAAATAATAAAATTCATTGGCGGATTAATTATGATTCTGCTTGGAATTATTTTATTAATTAATCCTGGTTTAATTGGAATAGGTTTTGGATAACATTCATTGAATTTTTTTAAAACATTTAAAAAAAGAATTTTATAATAATAAATATGAAAAAGAAAAGCTGGATAACTCTTGCAGTTATTGGAATTGTAATACTCATCGCAGTTATAATATTAACCCGTTCTCATCCAGGAA
>JAFCEV010000014.1 GCA_017608985.1 Candidatus Pacearchaeota archaeon | reverse complement strand
GGTATAATAATATCAGTTTTCTTAATCGGAATTATCTCTGCTTCTTTGTTAACTTATTTTGGGAAGATTACAGGAAGTGTTGAGGTTAAGGGGCCGGTTTTTTATTTTAGTAATGAACATATAGTAGATGAGGGGGATACCCAATATTGGGCATTAGGTATTAACGATTATATTGAAAGACCCACTCCTGTTAGTTTTACTGGAGGAAATTCAAAATGGTTTATTTCTCCATCATTAGGTGTGGAAAGTTTCTATGAAGCAAATTATAAAATCATTCTTGAAGCAGAATCTAACAATGAAAGTGGCAAAATAGATGTAGCTATTTATATTGTAGATGGAGAGAACCCCTATAATAAGCAAACTCCTGCACTATGTGAAAAAAGTATTGATGTATTTAATTATAGAGATGATTATGAAATAAATTGTCCTATTCCTGAATTAACACTAGATGAATCAGATAGAATTGCAATTATATTGAGTGATGGAGCAAATTCAATTACATATGATATTTATCTTAAAGGAGCTTCAAGAATAGAGGTAACACCAACACAATGAACCCAAAAACCCTAACATTAATTATAGCAAGCATCTTCATAATTGGGATTGTAATTGCTGGAGTTGGAGCAGAAAGAATAATAAGTAATCTTGAAGGGATTAATTTGCCAGAAAGCTTTATTGCAGGAACAGAAGTTCAGGCTAACTTTAGTTTTGATTATTTAAACATAAATGAAAATGTTCCAGACTCTCCTCTTATTATTAAGATAGATATCAATTGTTCAGATGAAGGAGAGAACTGCCCTTTAAATGATTGTTCTGTATGGAAAGGAGATTTTGAATTAAAAAATAATTTTATAAAAAGATGGTGGATTTATCCTTGGATTAAAAGAGAATCAATCCCTCTTTATTGTTATGAAAACTCACCTTTAACAATAAATCACCCTCAAGAAGGCTCCACAACACTGGAAGTTCCAAACGGCACATTTTATTGCTATAATATTAATTATAAAAATCTTGATTTGGATGAGCATGATGAAGTTTTCTTAAACATCCTGTCAGACCCTGCACTTTATCCAGGGCAATATAATATAACAGCAAGCCTGTATTATCTTCAGGAAGAATATATTCATCTGGTTGTAACACCAATAGTCTCTCATGTTCCTTACGGACAAAATACTACAGTTAAATTCAATATGAGTTTTGAAATTAAGGGCGGAAATGCTATTAGAATGAAAATGTCTGATTTGTTTGAGGGGTATTATAGTTCTGAAGGAATAACTTTCACAATTGGCGGGGCTAATTATACTGTTGAAGAATTAAATGCAAGGCTTGTTTACAATGAAACTAATTATAGTGTAGGAAATGAATATAATTACACTCAAGACGCAATTGTTTTCCCGACTTACAATGGAATTGCCAAGGGTTCTGCAGTATTTATGATGGATGTTAAAGATTATATGAAACCAGGAACTTATCACGGAACTTACCAGTTTAATGTAACTAAGGAGGAACCATGAAATTTAAATTGCTTTTATTTTCATTAGTATTAATAATAAGTTTATTTTTAGTTAGCGCTTTTGAATCTCCTGTTTATCATATTGGCGTCACTGTTCCTTCTGGAGATGAAACCGGAGGTGTGATAATTGATTCTAACACAGGCAGTCCAAGTGATGGAGGCGGAGGAGGAAGTTCAAGCAAAGGTAGTTCATCCAACTCCGCAGATAATACAATTGATTTAGATACATCAACAGGAGATGGTGATCAGGATATAATTTCAGCGGGACCAGAAGAAGAAAAGAAGGGTTTTTTCTCAAGAATAACAGGTGCAATAATTGGAGCTGTAGGAACAACAGGAGCAGTAGGAATTTTTATTTTTGTAGTAGGAATTATAGGAGCAACAATTTTTGTGAGTTTTAGAAAAAGAAAATAATTTGCCATAGGAAACAAAGATGAAAAAATTAATATTAATTTTTATATTCATAATCTTGATAGCAATTGGTACCTTAAATATTGTTAGTGCTAATAATCTCACTATAGAAGGTAATCTAAGTTTTACAATTTATCTTAATATCACAGAAAAAACCCACAAAGGAGGAATTGCAAAATTTATTGAAGAAGAATGCATACCGAACTGGGAGTGCACTGGCTGGGGAGAATACGAAGAAGGAATCATGCTCAGAAGTTGCCGGGATACGAACAACTGCGATTATCCTTATCCAAAACCCATTGAAAAAATTGAAACTGATGAAATCATGATTACAACTGCTGAGGAAGTTAAAGAACCACAAAAACAAAAGAATATTCTTCCGGTGGTTAGTATTATCTTCTTTATAATCTGTTTAACTTTAATGATAGAATTATTATTCCTGAGAAGAAGATAAAATAAATAACAACTTTTATAAATAATGTTAAATCTAATTTATCGTAGACTAGGTCGGCGGGTTAGCCCTCTTGTCCGACGATAGGAGGAAAGTGCAGGGCTAATAAGATTTAAAAAGTATTATTCTATCATACTTATGTAGACTAGGTCGGCGGGTTAGCCCTCCGCTGCTTGCAAACGGGCTTTATGGCAGACTACGGATAGGGCGTGATTAGTTCGTCAAAAAGTCTTTGTTTGGACGTTGACGTTTTGTCCGCTTTGATCTTGTAGATGCGAATCGGGTCAGACCTTGACCGGAGCAGCCCTAAACATTTATTTAGATGCTTAGTGGGTAGCAGAACTGAGAAAAAACAGAGGTAGCTTTTTGATTATCTATGAGCTAACTATCCTGTCTACGCTGAATGTTAGCTTATCCAATTAAAATCTTTTAAATAAGAAAATCCTTTTATAAAAAACCTTATGAAACTTAAGTGGTGTCTTACAAAAAATAATTTATCCTTAAAAGAAAACAAAGCTCCCAGCCTAAAACCCCAAAATTAATAAATTCATTTTTCTTCTTTAATTCATGTATAAAAGAGGGCAGTTTTATCTTGTTGCAGGAATTATAATCGCAGGAATAATTCTCGGAATTATAGTAATATCTAATTATGCAAAAAAAGAGAGTTATGTAAGAATTGAGGAAATAGGAAAAGAACTGGAAATAGAAAGCCAGAAAGTTTTGGATTATAAAACTTACAGCGGACAAGACAAATTGAGTGATTTCGGAGAAGACTATTCTTCCTATATTGGAGCAGATATGGAATTTTATTTTATAACAGGTGATGAAAACAACCTGGATGCTTACAAATATTTGAACGGCTATGAAACTCAGCTGAGCGATCCTGTGATTGAGGAGGGTAAAATAATATTCACCCTTGAAGAAGAAACTTACGAATTTAATTTAAATCCAGGAGAAAATTTTTATTTTATAATTATTCAGGAAATCAAAGGAGAAAAATATGTGTTTACAGGTTAATAATAAAAGAGCAGTAAGTATCATGATTGGATATGTTCTATTAGTTGTAGTAGCAGTAGTTCTGAGCATAATTGTTTACCAGTGGATAAAATCATACACTCCAAAAGAAGCACTGGCATGTCCTGATGATGTTTCAATCCATATTAAAGAGTACTGGTGCAACTCAGATTATCTCAATATCACAATTAAAAATAATGGAAAATTCAATATCGCAGGATATTTTATTCGTGTGTCAAATTCTTCAGGGCAAGAAATAGCAACTATTGATTTGTCTTCAAGACTGCTAACAGGCGGGGAAATAACAGGAAATTCTGTATTATTTGAGCAGAGCGGAGAAAACACTCTGAAACCAGGAGAAGAAACTTCACAAAAATATAACATAGCAGGGCTTGGCTCTTTATATTTAATAGAAATAATTCCTGTAAGATATCAGGAAGAGGAAAATAAAATGAGATTTGTGAGTTGTGGAGAGGAAAAAATTAAAGAAGATATTGAATGTATTGGATAAACTGAAGAATGCACTCCTGATTGCTCATGTACTAAAACTACATGTGTCGGGGCACATACATTAAGTTAAAATATTAAAATTTATAAACCTTAATACCATTTTATTAAAATGAAAAAGAGGAATTCAAAAGGATTATCTCCTGTTATTGCAACTACACTTCTGATTGCAATTGTGGTGGTAATAGGACTTATTATCTTTTTGTGGTTCAGAGGGATGGTTGGAGATTACGGAGAAAAATTCGGCAAAAATATAGAGCTTGTCTGTGAAGATGTTGTGATGTATGCGAGTTATTATGACGGAATTCTTGATATAAGTAATGATGGAAATGTTCCCATCTATAAAATGAATGTAAAAATTGCTGAAGAAGGAGGATACACAACAAAAGAGCTTGGAGAGTTTGCTGACTGGCCTGAAACAGGATTGAATCAGGGTGGAGTTTTTTCAGATAATGTAGCATCTGAAGTATATTCTGCAGAAACAATCACTCTTATTCCTATTCTTATAGGAACTTCTGAAAAAGGAAACAAAAAAACATTCGTATGCAACGAGAGATATGGATATGAAATAACCTTATAAATTTTTTCTGGAAGAAGATTTTATAAATAACAAAAAATAGAATATATAAGAGGATTATAATGAAAAAAGGACTTTCAGGAGTTATTAGTGTAGTAATATTAATTGCAATTGTTCTTACTGTTACAGCAATTATATGGGTTGTAATTAACAAAACAGTTGAGGAAGGACTTGGTGAGGCAGAATCCTGTTATAACATCGCAGGAAAAGTAACATTAAACAGCGAATATACCTGCTATAATTCTGTTCTTAATAAGGTTTATTTTTCAATAAATATAGGAGATATTGAAATTAAAGAAGTGCTTGTATCTATAAGTTCTGAGGATAATTCAAAAGTTTTCACTTTAACCAATGAAACACAAATAATTGACGGATTGAAAAATTATGATGGGACAGAGGAAGTAATGATTCCCGGAAAAAATTCAGGAAAAACTTATATAGCCAGCGATATTTATTTTGAACCTGTTTTGATTCAGATTGCACCTGTCATTGGAGAAAACAACTGCGGAGTTGCAGATTCTATAGCAGGTATTCCTTTCTGCTAAAGATAACAAAAGAAAAGATTATAAAATAAAAATTCTTAAGATTTTTATAAAAGAATATAGAAAATGATATCAAATCAAAAAAAGGGGCAGATTTGGATTGAAACTGTAATTTATACTTTAATTGCGTTTGCTATGATAGGACTTGTACTGGCTTTTGCAAAACCAAAAATAGAGGAGATTCAGGACAAAGCAATCATTGAACAATCCATAGATGTTATGAAAGATATAGATGCTACAATTACAGAAATTGTGCAGGGAGGCTCAGGCAACAAAAGATTAATTGAACTTTCAATTAAAGAAGGAATTTTAAAGATAGATGGGAAAAATGACATGCTCCTATTTGAACTTGAAGGAAAGCATACATACAGCGAACCCGGAGTAGAAATTACAGAGGGAAATCTAAAAATTTATACAGAGCAGAAAGGAAAACTTAATTTTGTGAACATAACCAGGACATATGAAAATTATAACATCACTTATAACGAAAAAGACAGCCTGAAATCCTTAAGCAAAGCCTCAACTTCTTATAATCTTATTTTTTCAAATAATGGAAAAGATGATAATGACAAAACAATAATTGATATAGGAATCAGTTAAAATGGCTAAACAAGATACACAAAGTTATAGAATGGCAGAATATCCAAGACCTGCAATAGATTTTTCTCCAAAAATCCCTCCACTAAAAAAAACCAGAGACAAAACAAATATCAATATTCGATACTGTTTAGTCGAACCTTTTGCTTTTGTCCATATTTACTGGAATCCAAAAATTTATGAACTTGTTTACGAAGTGGAAGAACCTATATTAGATGAAACAGAAATATCTTATAAGGATGAGATAATAAAAGCTATGAGAGAAATTGTCAATTTTGATACTGTAGTCAAAAAAGACTTGGATAGTCTTCTGGAATATATACACCAAAGATTTAAAATTCTTGCAATTGAACTCGGAATAAATCTTAATTATGAAAGTTACAAAAAAATATTCTATTACCTCTGCAGAGACTTTATAGGATTCAACGAGACAGACCCTTTGCTAAGAGATTATTTTGTAGAAGATATTGAATGCAATGGCGCAAACAGCCCAATATATATTGTCCACAGGGTTTACAGAAATATCAAGACAACTCTCAAATTTGATGATATAGAAAAACTTGCCAATTTTGTGGAGAAACTTGCACAGAGATGCGGAAAATATATTTCGTATGCAAAACCTATTCTAGATGGAAGCCTGCCTGATGGAAGCAGAGTAAACGCTACTTATACAAAAGATATAACAAGCAAAGGACCGACATTTACTATAAGAAAATTCACAAAAACTCCTTGGACACCTTCTCAGTTAGTCGCTTTCAATACTTTAAGCCCGGAAATATTGGCTTACCTTTGGATATTAACACAATACAAAATGAATTTCCTTATTACAGGGGGAACTTCGTCAGGAAAAACAACTCTGCTGAATGCTGTAGCATTTTTCATCCCTCCTGAAGCAAGAGTCGTAAGTATAGAAGATACCAGAGAATTGAATCTTCCAAGAGAAAACTGGCTTCCGAGTGTGGTAAGGTCTGCTACAGGTATAGGTGATTTAGGAGAGATAAGCCTATTCACTCTTCTAAAAAGTTCTTTTAGGCAGAATCCTGATTATGTAATTGTCGGAGAAGTAAGAGGTAAGGAAGCTTCTGTTTTATTTCAGGGTATGGCTTCAGGACATGCATCTATAAGCACCATTCACGCAGATTCCATAGATACTGTTATAAAAAGATTGGAAACCCCTCCTATTGAACTTTCACCTACTCTTTTGAATGTTCTTGATAGTGTTTGCATTATGACTCACGCTATAGTAAATAAGCAGGAAACAAGAAAACTCAAGGAAGTTGTGGAGATTATAAGTGTAACTCCTGAAGGAATAGCACTTACTAATACGCCTTTTGTATGGAATCCTGCAGATGACCAGTTTTACTTCAAGAAGAACAGCAAAGTATTTGAAAAAATCAGAAAAAGATATGGGCTTGACGCAGAAATGCTCGACACTGAATTCAGAAGAAGAACCCAACTAATCTACAAAATGTACCAGAATAAGATTTTCAGATTTGAAGATGTTCAAAGAATAATTATTGAATATTACAAAAAACCCCAAAGTATTTTGGCTAAATTCGGAATTGAATAATCAAAATATTTAATAACATATTTTTCTTGTTTGGTATATGAAAAAAGAGGAAGGAATTCTGGACAGAGAGAATATTGACTTGCTTAATCAGTCAATGAAAAGCCTTGAAGAAGCAGAATTGAAACTTGAGGAAGCTTATGAAAAAAAAGAATATGAAAGATTCGACAAAATAAAAAAATTTATTCTGGAGATAGAATCAAAAATAGGGGAGATTGCTAAATGAATGACAAAGAAAAGTATCTGAAAGAATTGAAAAGCAATATTTCAAAACAAAAAAAAATTGTGAAAGAACTGAATTCTTTTTCAAATTATATCCAGAAATCCGACGACGAAAAGGAAAAAAAGATAGCTCTGTCCCAGATAAATTCTCTAAAACAATCTCTCAGGAAAAACAGTGAAGAAATTTCTGCAAATCTTAAAAAGATATATTTCACGAAACCTTTGGTTGAAAAACAACCTGAAAAAATTCAGGCTACTCCAAAAAAAGAAGTTCAGAAAAAAACAAGCTCTCCTGTAAAAAAAGAAAAATTAAAAGGTGATTTAAAACCCGAGATTTTGGAAAAAGAAACCATAAAAAGAATCAAGAAAAAAGAAAAAAAAGAAATCGTTGAAAAAAAGAAAAAACCAAAATGGTACGCAAAAACCGCCAATAAACTTTTTTCAAAAATCTCTTTTTCTGTTGTGAATAAAAAAGCACTTCAGACTCTGGAAAGAGATTTGATAAAAGCCAACCTGCAATATACTCCTACTACATATATTTCTTTAATCCTCTTTACAACTCTTATATCTATTCTTGCAGCAATTCTCCTATTTCTGTTTTTTTTATTTTTCAATTTTGGTGTAGAACTGCCTATTATAACAAGAGTGACTGAGAGCATTGGCGCAAGATTTCTGAAGGTGTTTTGGATTTTGTTAGTGGTTCCTCTTGGAACATTTTTAATGATATACTTTTATCCTTCTATGGAAAAAAAATCTATAGAACATAAAATAAATTTGGAACTCCCTTTTGCCGCGATAAACATGGCTGCTATATCTGGTTCTATGATAGACCCAAGCAAAATTTTTAATATTATAATATCCACAAAAGAATACCCTTACCTTTCAAAAGAATTCACAAAAGTTATTAATGAAATAAATATTTACGGATACAATTTTGTCAGTGCATTGAGAAACGCAGCATTCAACAGTCCAAGCAAAAAGCTTTCTGAATTATTCAGCGGACTTGCCACAACTATAAACTCTGGCGGAGACCTTCCGGAATTTTTTGATGAAAGGTCCAAAACCCTTCTGTTTGAACACAAACTTGAAAGAGAAAAATATACAAAAGCTGCAGAGACTTTTATGGATATCTACATCAGCGTGGTTATTGCTGCTCCTATGATTCTTATGCTTTTATTGATGATGATGAAGGTAAGTGGATTAGGACTCTCATTCAGCACATCCACAATAACGCTTCTGATGGTGCTTGGAGTTACAGTAATAAATATATTCTTCATAACATTTTTGCATATGAAAAAAACTGAGTAAAAAATGGAAACAATGAAAATTAAAAAATTTTTAAACCGCCCTTTTTCAGGGAATGAACAAGAAAAATGGAAATAAAAAAATCACACTGGATTGGAATTGGGGTGGGAGCAGGAATAATAATCCTCTCACTTTTCTTAATTAACACCAAATCTTTCTTTCTAATAATAGGACTTGGAATCCTGACAGTAATTGCTCCTTTTATTTTTACTATGATTCATGAGGCAAAAGTTGCCAGCGAGAAGGAGGAAATGTTTCTGGAATTTGCGAGAAATCTTGTAGAGAGTGTAAAAACAGGGACTCCCATAAGCAAGAGCATAATAAATGTGAAGGACAAACAATATGGCTCTTTAAGTCCGCACATAAAAAAACTTTCCAATCAAATTCAAATGGGGATTCCGCTTAGTTCTGCATTGCGAGTTCTTTCAGAAGATGTGAATAACAAAGCAATTTCAAGAGCATTGACTCTTATAGGACAGGCTGAAAAAGCAGGAGGAGAAATAGGAGAGATACTTGAAGCAGTTGCAGAAGCTGTAAGCACTTCTGACAAACTTAAAAAAGAGAGAAAAGCAGCAATATCCACCTTGGTTATCCAGGGTTACATTATTTTCTTTGTATTTATGATTATCATCCTTATCATGCAGTTCCAAATACTTCCCATGGTCTCAGGAATTTCAGAACTCGGCGATGTTGGAATAGGAGGATTGTCAGTAGGAACAGGCTCTTCAATAAGCCAACAGGAAATGGCAAACTCCTTTTTATATCTGCTTATGATTCAGGGATTTTTCAGCGGATTAGTCATAGGAAAACTTTCAGAAGGAAATATCAAATCAGGAATAAAACACTCTTTCGCTCTTATGCTGATAGCATTCTTAATCTCAGCAGGAGCAAATATAATTTTAGGATGAAAAACAAAAGAGCACCAATCAGAACAAACAACAATTTTTTTACAAAAAATCGTAAAGCCTCACATATAGGAACAATAGTATCATTCGCAATATTTATAACTTTCCTTTTTTTTCTGTATGCGATTCTGCAGCCGTCGTTGACTTCAGAAAGAAACAAACAATATATTCTTGATTATGTAAAAATGAATCTTATGGAGAATGTTACAGGAAATTTCACAACTATGACAATAAATATATCAGAACAGATTCCAAAGCCGTGTGTAAAAATACAATCCGTAGTTGCAGATATTCCAAACCCCGAGGATTTAATCTTTAAAAATAATGAAGAGGAGACCCTCTTTTATTCCCTTTCAGGTGGGGGTTTCAGAGTAGAAGTTGGTGAAGGGTTCTCAGGAATTCTAAAGATATATTACTCAGATGATTTGAATTCTTCTCTTGGAGAAACCTCAACTGACTGCACCCCAATAACCCAGGTGGAACCTGATTTTATAAAAAGCTATAATAAAATATTTGAATCAAGAATCCAAGAATTAAATGAAAGTTATTATGACAATTATGAAGGATTAAAAATTGAAATCGGAGTTCCTGAAGGAACAGAGTTCAGTTTTTATGTTTATGACAGCGAGAGAAATCTGCTAATATCTGCAGAATATGAAATACCTCCTGAAACAGAGAGCATATATTCCGAGGAAATCCCGGTTCAGTATATAGATGAAGGAGGAAATATTAAGTTCGGATTTTTAATAATAAAAGTATGGTAAAAATAAATAAAAGAGGATGGATTAGAATTATAGAAGCAGTTGTTGCTATATTAATAATTATGGGGCTGGTTTTTGTGGCAGTTGATAAAGGAGAAATAAGAGGAAATTCAGGAACAAAGATATATTCTGCAGAAACAGCAATTTTAAGAGAAATCCAGACAGATGCAACTATGAGAAATTCTGTTCTTAATGCAGAAATCCCTGTTGAAGAAGGTGAAGAAGAATTTCCTTCATTAATTTCAGAGCATATAAATTCCAGAATCCCTTCATATTTGGACTGCACTTCAAAAATATGCTGGCTGAATAATTCCTGTGAATTAAATGATGCTCCTGAAAAAAATACTTATGTAAGTTCAGTTGCAATAACAGTAAACCTGTATAAATATGAGCCACGCCAGATAAAATTATTTTGCTGGACAGATTAGCCCTTCCAATTTATAATTGGCTGGATTAATTTTATTATTTCAATACTTTCCTTTTGAGCATCCATAATTGCATTTATGTTTTTATAAGCCATCGGAGCTTCATCCAAGGTTTTCATTGATATTGTCCCCCTAATTCCCTTCATACTTTCTTTAAACTGTTCCATGGTTATCTTCTCTTTTGCCTGTTTTCTGCTCAAAATTCTTCCTGCTCCGTGCGAAGAAGAATAAAGAAATTTAGGATTCCCAAGCCCCTTCACTAAAAAACAACCGTCTCTCATGTTCCCGGGAATAATTCCTCTTTCTCCTTTTTTTGCAGGAGTTGCACCTTTTCTATGAATGTATTTCCCTTTTTCAAGAATTGCATGATTGTGGTTTTTATTAACCCATAATTCTGTTTTTAATTTTTCTCCAAAAACTTCTTCCAAAACTCCAATTACTTTATAACTCATCTCCAGTCTGTTTAACAAAGCAAACTCAAGCCCAAAATCAAGTATATTCAGATATTCTTTTCCTAATTGTGATTTTATATCCAGCGGGAAAGTTTTCTCATATTCTTTCTCGTTCTGCGAAGCTCTTATCATATATTTTTTTGCAACTCTGTGTCCTATTCCACGGCTTCCAGAATGAATTATAAGCCACAATTCTTTTTTATAAAAACCAAGTTCTATGAAATGGTTTCCTCCTCCCAATGTTCCCAAATGCCTTGCAGCTGTATTTTTTAGATACTGCAAAATACTTTTATCATGCTCTCTTGTTTTAAATTTATCAAGCAATTTATGAAATTCTTTTTTTGTTTTTTCTGTTAGATGTTTTCCTTTGTTTGTTTCTCCAACCCCCATAGGAATTTCCCGCATAACTCTGCTGTAGATTTTTTCAGTATTTTCTTTTACTTTCTCAAGGACATTTTTCCCTTTAATTCTAACTGCAATTAATCCGCATCCAATGTCAAAACCAACCCATGCAGGAACAACATAATCTTTTGTAATTAACACAGCACCAATTGGAGCAACATATCCTTTGTGCGCATCTGGCATAAGTGCTGCTGCTGTCACAAATTTCTCAGAATAACAATCTCTGAACTGCTGAAGAGTTTCCTTATCTGCATCAATAGAATAATCATAAATTCTTTTTTTCATAAAAAAGAAATAGAATAGAAATTTATAAATGTTTATGGAATGGAAAAATAATTTCTGCAACAAATTTAAAGAAATATATTAATCCTAACAGAACCAATGTTAAATAGACAATCCTCAAAAAGAAATAAAAGGATGGAAAGATTAATTATATTCTGCCTTTTTGTAATTTTAAGATTTTGAAGATTAAATAATTTGCGGAAAAATAAAAAAGAAAGAAAAAATAAAAATTATTTTGATGATCTTTTAAGATCTTCTAAGATTTTTTTTGCTTCTTCTATGGAAAGTCTCCCTGTTTCAATTTTATATGCTCCAGATGCAGCAACATTTATATCTTTTGAGAATTGAGGGCCTCCAATCCCTCCCATTCCTTCAGCTTTTTTTCTAATCTTCTCATCTGAAGGATTCTCTAGATATTCCTCATAAAGAGCAATAAACTTTTTTCTATTTGCTTTTTCTACATCTGAAAACATACTTACCATCTTCCCGTATTTTTTATAATTTTCCCAGGCAAAAGATCAATTATTGAAGCTTCATAGTTAGAAATTGGTTTTCCATTTAGATTTGCTCCAGTTACAAAACCCTTTGGTGCATGTACATGAAGTTCTCCGAGTCCTGTTTGCTTTATGTAATCTGTACTTCTACCAAAACTTTGTCCCCATGAAATATTGCCACCATAGTTATCAGTGTATTTTCCACTATCTTTCATTGAAGGTGGTACTACAATCCCATATTTATCCAAATCCTTTTTACTTATGCCTCCAAAACCTCCTCCAACAAATCCAGAACTTCCACCACCTTCTCCATAGTGCAAAGCAGTTGCACTAAGATTTTCTAAATCTCCAACTTGGTAAACTCTAAAAGATTTTTTTCAGACTCTTGAATTGGCTCATACAAACTTTGTTCTAATTGCATTATATTATACCCCCTTTCAACTCTATAAAGTTTTCGCTATGCAAAAATCTCTTTTGAACATACTCTTTTATATTTTTATAAGT
>JAFCEV010000046.1 GCA_017608985.1 Candidatus Pacearchaeota archaeon | reverse complement strand
GTTTTGGGTTTAAGTTTTGGGATAGTTTTAAGTAGAATAAAAACTCCAACAGGATTGGTTAGTTTGTTTGTCTTGATTTTTATGGTTGTGGATTCTGTATTAATAGAAAAGTTTGAAAAAAGAATAAAAGATAAAAGGGAATTTTACAGAGTTATTTATTCGTTATTAATTTCTATTGGACTGGGAATTACCTTCTTAATTATTCAGGGAAATTTAATTAATGTTTTAAGAGAACTTTCAGTAAAAATCCTCAATCCTTTTGAATCCGCAGGGGGGGGAAGACTGGGTTCAACAGTTGCTGGAAATGCATCTCCTTATTTGAATGACTGGAAGAATCAAATTGGAAAGATCTTTTTTTGGATTTCCCTTGCTGGAGTATTTTTATTCGGATTTAAGTTTTTTGAAAAAATTCCGAAGAAAAAAGACAAAATTCTCTCTGTAATATTATGGATTTTGCTTATTGCAGGAATTTTCTTTAGCAGATTTTCTCAAAATTCTGTTTTTAATGGAGAAAATTTTATAAGTAAATTTTTATTTTTTGGAAGCATATTTTTATTTGCTTGGTTTATAGGAAAACTCTATTATAAAAATGAATTAAACCTAAAATCAACAGATGTAATTATTTTCTCTTGGACGATTTTAATGTTAATCGGGGCGAGAGGTGCTGTAAGATTATTCTTTGTTATAACACCCTTTTTCTGCTTTATTGCAGGATGGAATTTTGATTTTTTAATCAAGAAATTAAAAGAAAGAGATGAATTGAAAAAAATGTTAGTTGTTCTGGCATTAGTTGTTTTAATTATAGCTTCATTTATTAGTGTTATAGATCTAATAAAAACTTCAAAAGCACAAGCACAATATACGGGGCCTTCAGCAAACTATCAATGGCAGGAGGCAATGGCATGGGTCAGAGAAAATACTTCTCCTGGAGAAATTTTTGTCCATTGGTGGGATTATGGTTATTGGATTCAATCTTTAGGAGAAAGACCTACAGTTACTGATGGCGGGCATGCTGCAGGAGATATGGGAGACCATTGTATAGGAAGATATATTCTTACAACTCCAAAACCAGAAACTGCATTGAGCTTTATGAAAACCCATAATGTTTCGTATTTGTTGATTGACCCAACAGATTTAGGAAAATATTCTGCATATAGCAAAATCGGGAGTGACGAAGATTTTGACAGGTTCTCTTATCTTCCCACAGGGATAAAAGATTCAAGCCAGACCCAGGAATTCAACAATAGAATAGTAAACATATATCCTATGTCTGCAGGGGTTGACGAAGACATAATTTATGAATCTGGAGAAAAACAGATTTTTATTCCTGGCCCTACTTATGATAACTCGGGAAATCCTTCATATAAATCATTTATAATAGGAATTGCTCTTGAAACTGCTAAACAAGATGTAAGTTACTATTCCAACCAACCAGAAGCAATATTTTTCTACAATGAGCAGCAAATAAGAATTCCTTTAAGATATATTTACATGCAAAGGGAATTAATTGATTTTGGAAGCGGACTTGATGCGATTTTCTTTGTGGTTCCAAGAGTCGCGAGCAGTAACCAAGGAGTCTCTGTAGATGAACTTGGTGCAGGAATTTATTTATCTCCAAAAGTTTCTAAAAGTTTATTTGCACAACTTTATTTAATGAATGACCCCTTAGAAAAATATCCTGCACTGAAATTAGTTCGTGCTGAACAGGATATTATTACAAGCAGTTTAAAAGTACAGGGTATTGATATAGGGGAATTTGTTTATTACCAGGGTTTTAAAGGTCCAATAAAGATATGGAAAGTTGGATATCCTGAAGGAACTGAAACTCACGAAGAATTTTTGGCTCATGAATGGAGTTTTGGCAGTTTGGATTATTTATTTGAGTAAAATGGGAAAAATAAAAATATTTTTGCAAAAACCATGGAAAATTTTAGATTCTCCCTATTATAAATATCTCGAGATTGGACTTCCAAAAGATATTGATTATATTAATCTGAAAAATTCTTCAAGAACAGGGGCAATAGATTCTCCAGAAAAATTCTGGACAAATCATTTTCTAAAACAAAAAGTGAAAAAATTTTTTAGAATTACAAAAATACCTTATCCTAATATACATTACACAAAAAAAGCTGAAAAATACGACTTAATTCATTGTGCTCATTGTCTAAGCGGAAATAAAAGGACTTCTTGGATATGTGATATTGAATATGTTAATCAGTTTTATATTGGAAATAAATCAAAAGCATTAAAAAAGATTGTCTGTAAAATTTTAAATAGAAAAAATTGTAGAAAGATTTTAGCTTGGAGTGAATGGGCTAAAAAAAATATTTTAAAAGAATTTCCAGAATTAAAAAAGAAAGTTGAAATAGTCTACCCTGCACTTCCTCCCGGAAAATTTCCTGAAAAAAAATATAAAAAAATTAATCTGCTTTTTATTGGAAGAGATTTTATTGGTAAAGGAGGGGAGATTGCTCTAGAAATTATGGATTACTTGACTAAAAAATATAAAAAAGTCTTTGGAACAATAGTTTCAGATATTCCAAAAAGATTTTATAATAAATACTATAAGAATAAAAAAATCAAACTTTATAGCTTGATTCCTCAGGAAAAATTGTTCAAAGAGATTTA
>JAFCEV010000045.1 GCA_017608985.1 Candidatus Pacearchaeota archaeon | reverse complement strand
TACCCTTGATTTAATTAATGAGAATATTGGTGATGAAACGGAAGAATTCGTTAAGCGCGGGATAGCCCTCTATCAGCAATATGGCCAAAAATATCGTGAATATCTTGAGATACCTAAAAACTTGATTGGTGCTTATGATGGTAGAAAAGAGAGAATTCTGGGAAAATATAAAAGCGATGGCCGATTGCTTGTTTTTGCCAAAAAAATACTTTAAGTAATTATATAGTTAATGTTTTTATAAAAATGAAATGCGATAGAATATTTTAAAAGAGGGGGGATTTATTTGAATAATATAAAGGAATTTACAAAAAACAATTTTGAGCTTGAAAATAGAGAAGGGCCTATTAAGAAAGTCATACAGATAGAATTCAAAACAAAAGAACAGCTTAAACTAGATAAAATAGACAAAGAAAAATTTACTAAAATTGAAAAACCAAAGGTTATGGAATTTAAAAAACAGGACGATATTTATATTCAAAACAGGATAAATTTACAGAAAATTACTAACGAATTAAATATGGAAAAAAATAAATGTAATCAATATTTATCAGATTTAGAAAATATTCAAAATAGACAAAAAAAAGAATTGATTGATACCTACAACAAGGCAAAAAAGGAAACATTAATTAACCTTCTTAAGGTCATTGACGAATTAGAGAGGACAAAAAAAAATATTCATCATATTCAAAATACAAATGATTTGCAAGATATCATTCAGTATAACATCAAGGATTTTTATGATTTTTTAAACAAAGAAAAGGTTAGACCGATGAATGCTAAAGGAAAGTTATTTAATCCAAAATTTCATCAAGCCGGACAAGTAGTAAAAAGTAGTTTGTATGAGAAAAAAACTGTATTAGAGGAAGTTGTAAAAGGTTATTTTTTCAAAGATGAAGTTTTAAGAGAAGCTATTGTAAAAGTCGCAATACCCGATGACAGAAAATAGAAAAATATCAAAGATAATTAATAATAAAATTTAAATAAGGGGGATTTTAAAATGGGAAAAGTAATTGGAATAGATTTAGGAACAACAAATTCAGTAGTTGCTGTGTTTGAAGGAGGCGAAGCAAAGACAATTATCAATCAGCAAGGACATAATATTACTCCTTCAATAGTCGCATTTTCGGATGATGGGAACATAGTAGGACAGATAGCAAAAAATCAGTCTATAACTGATCCAACTAATGTTATTTTTTCAATAAAAAGACTGATCGGTAGGAGGTATTTTGATAATCAGGTTCAATCAATCATTTCTTCTCTTCCTTTCCATGTTTCAAATGATGAGTTGGGTAAGATTTTCGTTGAAACCGATTATGGTACTTTTAGTCCACAAGAAGTATCTGCCGAGATATTGAGATTTATAAAAAAAGCCGCGGAAAATTATTTAGGGGAAATAGTTTCAGAAGCAGTTATAACTATCCCTGCTTATTTTGATGAGAATCAAAGAGAAGCTACAAAAGAAGCAGGAGAGTTAGCTGGATTAAATGTAAAGAGGATTATTAATGAGCCTACCGCTGCTGCATTAGCTTATGGTTTGAAAAGCAATAAAAGGGAACACGTAATTGTGTATGATTTTGGGGGAGGAACTTTCGATATAAGTGTATTGGAAATATTTGATGATTTTTATGAAGTAAAATCAACTTCCGGTGATACGTTTTTAGGGGGAGATGATTTTAATGAAAGGATTGCTAAATGGCTACTCGATGACTTTAGGAGAGAATATGGGATAGATCTAACTTTGATTCCAGAGGCACTTCGTCGTATCAAGCTTGAGTCAGAAGAGGCAAAAAAGACTCTTTCTACAACTTACGAATATAATATAAATTTACCTTTTATTAATTGTGATTCATCTGGAAATATTCCGCATACTATCGATTCAGGAGATGCTGCTCAAAAAGTATTACATATTAATAAAAGATTAACAAGGAAAAAATTAGAAGAAATGACCGAAGATTTAATCGATAGAACGATTGGACCTTGCCAGCAGGCTTTAAACGATGCTGGATTAGAAATACGGGATATTGATACTGTTATTTTAGTTGGCGGACAGACGAGAATGCCATTGGTCCAAGAGAAAGTCAAAAATTTTTTTGGGAAAGAACCTAGTCAATGTGTAAATCCAGATGAAATAGTTGCCGTGGGTGCTGCTATTCAAGCTTCAGTGTTAAAAAACGAAATAAGAAATGTTACCATTGCTGATATAACTGCTCTTTCTTTAGGTATTGAAACCGAGGGTGGACAATATACAAAAATTATAGAAAAAAATACAAAAATACCTTGGGTATCGGAAAAGGAATTTACGACTATCGTAGACAATCAAGAGGTTGTAGAAATTAGTGTATATCAGGGAGAAGCTCTAGAAGTAAAAGATAATATAAAACTTGGAAATTTTATTTTAGAGGGAATAACTTTAGCTCCTGCGGGAGTACCCAGGATTAATGTAGAATATTGTCTTGATGAAAATGGAATTCTTACTGTCAGCGCTAGAGATGTGGACACCGGAGTTGAAAAGAAGGTGACCATATCTAATCGAGTAGTATAGAGATTAACTCTACCATCTATATCCTAAAAAAGATTTATAAAATTATAGGATAAAGTAATTTTATAACAAAAGGAGAAATTAATGCTTAAAAA
>JAFCEV010000044.1 GCA_017608985.1 Candidatus Pacearchaeota archaeon | reverse complement strand
AGAGTAAAAAGAAGCACAAAACCTGAGAAACATCAACAAAAGTAATTCCCCCAAAAAAGATTATTCCACCTTCTTTCTTAAAAAGAAAGAAGCAAAGAAGGGCGCACACCTCAAATTCAATAAGATGGCTAAAAGCCCACCTGAACTAAGGGAGATTTTAGAAATTCATAAACGGAGAATTAGAAACTTGCTCCGTTTCACTTCGCACCTCTCTGCGTTCTCGCTATCGCTCGGGTCGTTGAACAGGGCTTAAACAGAATTTTCCTCATCTCGGAAAATTCCCAAATTTTTTCTTTTCAGAAAAAACTCTCGAGTGTTCCACAATTTTTCCAGCTCTGACTTCGTCGAGGGAAAAATCACTCCACCTCGAGCCTTCGCGATGCTCAGGTTGTTTAAGCCCGATGTCAAACGAAATTTCTAATTCTCCTAAAATCCATAGGTAAAAAAATAGCTAAAATCTCTCTCAACCATCCCCAAAAACCCAAACCATCTTGCTTAACCATCACAAAACTAACCTCTTCTAACCCAACCCTCACCAAATTTTAAAAACCTTCTAACCCAATAAACCATATGCCCTTCATAAAAAAACTTGTGATGCAGGGATTCAAATCTTTCCCCACTAAAACAGAAATTCCATTTGAAAACAATATGAATGTAATTGTAGGTCCAAATGGTTCTGGAAAATCAAACATAACAGACGCCCTCTGTTTTGCTCTTGGACGATTATCAATAAAATCAATCAGAGCCGCAAAAGCAGCAAACTTGCTATTCTCTGGAAACAAAACATATAAACCAGCACAAGAATGCTTCGTAGAAATCATATTCGACAATACAGATAAAATCTTCCCAATATCCCAAAATGAACTATCCATTAAAAGGATAGTAAAAAGAAACGGGCAATCAACTTACAAAATAAACAACGAAACAAAAACCCGCCAAGAACTGCTTGAACTCCTCGCACAGGCAGGCATAGATCCTCACGGATTCAATATAGTTCTCCAAGGTGAAATCGCCTCGTTAATAAAACTCTCCCCAGAAGAAAGAAGAAAAATCATAGAGGAAGTCGCAGGAATCTCAATCTATGAAACACGAAAAACTAAGTCATTGAGAGAATTGGAGAAAACAGAAGAAAAATTAAAAGAAGTTTCAGCAATTTTGCGGGAGAGAAACTCTTATTTAAAAAATTTAGAAAAAGAGCGACAAGACGCATTAAATTACCAAAAATTAGAAACAACAATAAAAAGATGCAAAGCCACAATCCTTCATAATGGAATTGAAGAAAAAAACAAGGAGATTCTAATATCAAAAGACCAGGTAGAAAATGAAAACAAAAATATAGAAAAAATAAAATCAAAAATAGAGCAAAATCAAAATGAAATTGAAGAGTTAGAAGAAAAAATAAAAAAAATCAATAAAAAAATAAAAGATTCAACAGACAATGAGCAGAGCCAGCTCCATAAAGAAATATCAGAATTTAAACAAGAACTTGCAGGGCTAAAAGTAAGAAAAGAAAATTTTGAAACCCGTCTTAGGGATAACAAAGAGAAAAAAATTCAACTAAAAGAAAAAATAGCCGCTCTGGAAACTGAAATTTCTCAAATAAAAACTGCCTCTCCAAAAATTAAAAAACAGCAGGAAGCCCAGAAAGAAATACAAGACAAACTGGACTCCTTAGAAGCCAAAAGAAGAAAATTCTATTTGATAAAATCAGACTTATCTTCTGAAGAAAATAAAAAAGAGAATCTTTCTCGCACCTTAACAGAAATTAAAAAAGAATCTCAGTTAATAGAAAAAAATCTTAATGAATTATCTGATGAGATAAAATTCGCAAAATCCCTTGAAAAAGCATCCAACTTAAAAAAACAAACAGAAGAGGAAATTCAACAGCTCCAGAATAAAATTTATGAAGAGGAAAAAAATCAGCTTGAAATACAAAAATCAAATGCAGTATTATCCAAAAAAATAGAGGAAGAAGAAACCTTAAAAAAAGACATAATCAAAATGGATATCTGTCCTTTATGTAAAAATCAAATAACAGAATCTCACATTCAGCAGGTAATATCAGATGCTAATAAGAAAATATCAAAATACAGAGAAAATCAGGATAAAAATCAAAAAATATTGCAAGAAATCGAATTCTCTCTCGAAAAATCAAAGTCCAATTTAGAAACCTCAAAATCAAAATTAAATGAAATACAAATAGATATAATCAAATTAAAATCCGCAGACGAAAAAAAGGAACAGCTCAAAAAACTCTCAATTCAGGAGCAACAAATACTTAAAAATTTAGATGAAACAAACAAAAAATTGGCAGAACTCCGAAAAAATTTCGAAGAATTAAAAAACATAGAAGAACAATATGATTCTGCAAGATTAAAATTGCAGGAATTCTCTTTTGCAGAAATGGATATAGACACAGAAACTTCAATAAAACAAAGAGAATTAAATCAGCTTCATATGCAACTTAAAACAATAGAAAGAGATTTTGAAGAATCAGCTCAGGAACTTAAAAAAATAAACTCAAAATTTGAAAATACAGAAAATCTAATTGAAGAAAAAGAAGAACAAGAGCAGGAATTATATGAAAAATTTGAAAAACTCTTTTCAGAAAAAAATGAATTACAAGACAAACAAAAGGCAATTGAAACAAACATAATCGGTCTGCAGCATGAAATCCGTTCTATTGAAGAAAAAATCAATAATCATAAAATAGAACTTGCGCGTCTGAATGCAGAGCTTGATTCCTTAAAATTGGAATTTAGGGAATTCCA
>JAFCEV010000043.1 GCA_017608985.1 Candidatus Pacearchaeota archaeon | reverse complement strand
ACAAGAAACTTATCAAGCAAGCTACGGATGTTTTAGACCCAATAAAAATGGCTGCGACTTGGACCGCTAGTATTACCGCGGCGGCTGGCACTAGTCTTACCCAGTCCTTATTCGTAAAACTTTTTACATTTCACAAAAGCTTTCCAGATTGGAAAGCACTCTGGCTCAAACTATCACGCTTGCGCGCATTGTAGATTATTCCTAACTGCTGCACTCCGTAGAGCTGGGAATAGTGTCTCAGATTCCCTCTCAGGGCCTCTCCGCTAAGAGCCCTTACAGATCACAGGCTTGGTGGGCTATTACCCCGCCAACAACCTAATCTGCCGCAGCCCCATCCTTAAGCACGAGTTTAAGAGATAAATCATTCCAGGGTAAATCTCCTATCAAGTATTAGCCTCAGTTTCCCGAGGTTATTCTTGACTTAAGGGTAGGTTAGCTACGTGTTACTGAGCAGTTCGCCTTTTCCTCAATTACTAGAATCAAAGAAAAAAACTTGCATGTCTAAGTGCAAACCAGAGAGCCGCAGCCGCCAGCAGGATCAACTGGATTTAAAGAATTTAATTCAAAAACATCATTATTAAATTCCGCATTCTTGATGTAAGAATCAAGAACACTTCACACAAACCCCCACTATTGGCTTTTGGTTGAGAATTACAACTAAGTAACTGCTTTTACATACTTCATACTTTAATCTGTACAAGTGTGTATTTTATTAAAGCACTCATCTTAGTTTACATTAAATTGAAATGCAAAGGATTTATAAATGTTTTGGTGGAAAATTAGTTTTTTGTGACGATTATTCCTCCCACAGAAAATAAAGGAATCTACGCTCATCTGGTTTAATAATCTTCTTTTTATGATTATTTTGTTTTTCATAATAAATCTTTTTTGCTGTTTCAGCATACTTGCCTTTCATTAATTTTTTTTGTAGGAATCATTATACTCTCTTTTAATATTAAAGGTTTTTTTCTAATATCCATTACTCTTCCAACATAAGTCTCTTCCCTATGCGTCTCTATTGCAACAAGATTTCCTAAATCTTTTTCTTTTTTTGCCATAAATTATGCTTGTTCCCAAAATTTATAAAAATAGTTACCTTAGAAAATATATGTCACTTAAACAATATTCTAAGAAAAGAAATCTCAAAAAATCAGGGGAGCCTCAAGCAACAGCCACCATCAAACCCCACCGCCTCCACAAAGCAAAGAAAGAAGTATTCGTTATCCATAGACACGAGGCTTCTCATCTTCATTGGGATTTAAGACTTGAAATCGACGGAGTTTTAAAATCATGGGCAATTCCAAAACCACCTCCAAAAACAAAAGGAATAAAACGTCTTGCAATTGAAGTTGAAGATCATCCTCTTGCATATGCAAAATTTGAAGGCATAATTCCAGAAGGACACTATGGTGCAGGAAAAGTTGAAATCTGGGACAGCGGAACTTATGAATTACTTGAAAAATCCTCAACCAAAATTGAATTCAAGTTGAACGGAAAAAAGATGAAGGGTAATTTTGTTTTAGTAAAAACAAAATACGGTGCAAAGCCAGAGAAGAGCTGGTTATTTTTCAAGGTTTAAGCATATTTTCCAAGATGCTTTCTAATTTCTGAATATTTAATTCTTTTCCAGATTTATTAGTTTTCCTTATTAATTCTCTGACCCCCCATAATTGATTCAGATTTTTTACTTTTCCATTGTAGACAAATTCCGCATTATATCTTTCTTTAATCCTTTTTTTATCTTCCTCTAAAGAATGAATTTTATCTTCTGAATAATGAGATATAAAGTATCCGTGAGGATATTTAAAAATAGCAAAATTATTGTATTGTAAAATAATTATTCCTCTTCACCAACCCACCATTCCAGCTCAGGGATTTCTGCTTTGATTTTTCTTGCTTTGCAGTATCCTCTTGCAAGCAGATAAAAAATCAAACCTATACTTCTTGGGCTTTTGTTATTACCAATTATAATGCAATCAGCACCTTTTGCAAAATTGTTTGTATCACATATCATTAAAACTTTCTTTTTGACTTTCAAAGTATCATTCAAGGCATTTTTATCAAGCCAAGAATCAGTAATAATTGTCAGTTCATTTTCGAAGAAATCATCCAAATCTGTATTTGTCAAAATACCAGCAGGATATTTTTTTGTGAAAACTTTTATTCCTGTAAGTTCAGAAAATTTTTCAGCAGCTTTCCAGCCAGCTTGTCTTTTGCAAACCAAAATTACATCTTCGGGACTGAACTTGCTCAAATATTCAATTCCTTCTTTTAATTTTTCGTCAATTAAATCAGTGTTAAAAATAGCAAGTCCATCTGCTCTTCTTCTGTAAACAAAAGGACGCATAGCAGGAGTCACAACTTTTGTTCCGAGGTAAATTCCTGCTTTGACATATTCCTCAAGCGGGAGAAGCATATCTGTTTTCTTCTTGATTTTTACTTTTTCTTTTAGCTCTTCGGTTTTTGTCTTCTCGATTTTCTCTTTTAATTTTTTTGCCTTCTCTAAAAGCTCTTTTTTTCTTTCTTCTATTGATTTACCTTTTGTAGAAGTTTCTGTTTTGAGAGATTCTGCTTCAGCAGATTTTTTTAATGATTTTTCATTCACTTTCTCCTTTGTCATGAGAATTTACAGAGAAACCAATTTAAAAAACTTCCGAAAGAGAACTTTAAATATCTTCTTTGTTCAGAATTAATATGGCATATGTATTTTGTGGGGCGAGAATAATACAGGCTTATGGAAGAATAAAGGTAGGAAATACATATTATAATAATCCTGCTGCACGGAGTATTCAGGAGATTAT
>JAFCEV010000013.1 GCA_017608985.1 Candidatus Pacearchaeota archaeon | reverse complement strand
TCTTGAGGAGTTTGGTGAAATAAAAATAGACAGAATAAGACAGGAAGAGATTGACGGACATTTGATTGTGGGTTATAAGATAAGGAATCAGGATTATAAAATTGAATTTACCTTTGATTATCCGCAGGATGAAAAGATTCTTGAAAAAAAGAAAGAGGTAGAGATAAACAAGTGGCTAAAACAGATAGCAAGAAATTTTTTAGATAAACAGAATTGGAGCAAATCCAGGATAATACATCATCTTCTTAATTATGAATTTTGAGCCGACAACTTCAGAAATTATCGCGGAAAGAATTAATCTTCCGACAACTGCCTTGAAAATACCCTCATGAGTAGGAATTTTTGAAGCTTCAGAGAATTTTCTTATTACTTCGTCTATTTCTTCTTTATTCAAAATTATTCCTGTGGGTTTTGTTCCCATACTTCCGTTGACAATTATATTTTCTTCAGGCCCATTGCATTCTATTACCTTTACAAGAGGGTCTTTTATTAAAGGATTTAATTTTTCCAAGTCAATCTGGATATTTGAAGGAGAAGGTTTTAGATACTGGAAAGTAGGAGGCAATCTTGGTTCAGGAATTCTTAGCACAGGCATTTTTTTAGGAATTTTTCTTGCAGGAATTACTTTTTTAGGAGGAGGACTTTGTTCTTTTTTGATGAATTCCAATTCTTTCTCTTTTTCTTTTATTATCTCATGTATTTTATCCTTGGCTTGTTTTTCTTTGATTAAATCTTTCTGATGCTGTTTTTTTTCTTTAAGAATTTCCCCTAATTTGAAAACCTCGCTTGCTCCCGTATGCCTTATTAATTCTTTTGTAAATTGAAGAATAAAAAATTTTTTAAATTCCTTAGAGGTTTGATTGAGGTTCATTTTGTCTTGGCAGTTTCTTGAATTCTTTAGCAGGTTTAGTTGAAGAAATTGACTTCTGATACCCTGCCATGTCTGCTGCACTTTGTTGCACAGGAATTACATTTTTTCCAGGAAGAGGACTCTGTTTTTGAGGCATTTTTTGTGGAGGCATTTGCATTTTTGGATGACTTGGTTCTTCTGAAAGCTTATCATTCATTAATATAAGCCCCTTTGCAATTATTTTATTTTGCTCTCCGAGAGTATCTATTTTTTCAAGAATCTTTCCAGTGTCTTTGCTTTTTTTCTCTGAATCGAAATCTTTTTCTGCAAGTGCTTTTGCTGATATTTCAAATAATTCAAGGAGTTTTGATATTTTGGATGCAAGATTGTCAAATTTTATAGATAAATTAACCATAACCTTTTGCAGTGATACAAAATTTTCAATAAGCATTTTTTCTGTTTTCATTTCACTTTTTGAAGAAGGTATTTTTTTCATATCTGTTTTTTTTCTATGAGAAACAGGTTTTTTTCCCGCAGATTTTTTTGCACTCTTTTTTTTGGCAGATTTTTTAACCATATTACTAATAGGCTTTTCTTATTTATAAATATTTAGAAAATATCTAAAATTTCATCATCATCTTTTTTGTTTATTTTCTTTTCATCCTTGAATTCAGCTTCTTCATTAAATTCTTCTTCGGGGTTTTGCAAAGGGGTGTCCCCTGCTTCTTCTGGATGTTTTTTTAAATATTCTTGTTTTTCTTCTTCAATCGCTTCAATATCTTCTTTTGTCTGCTCTTCAGTTTTTTTGAGTTTTTTTAAGCCGTTTATTTCCGGTTCTTCATCTTCTGGAATATTCTGTGGTGCTAGAAAATCTTTTTCAGGTTCTTCTTCAGGGTTTTGCAGAGAGGTGTCCCTTGCTTTCTCAGGTTGATATTGTCTTGGTTCCCTATCTGTACCTGCTACTAATCCTTTTTCAATTTCTGCAACATATTCTGCAATTTCTTTTGCGACATCTGCATTTACACTTATACTATCAATCCCTCTTTCAACAAGAAATTTTACCATCTCTTTTCTACTTCCTGCCTGTCCGCATATGCTTGTCTCGACGTGGTTCCTCTTGCAGACTCTTATAACATATTCCAATTGGTAAAGAATTGCCGGATTTAATTCATTATAGAGATGCTGAACTTGTTCATTTCCTCTATCAACAGCCAGAATATATTGTGTTAAATCATTTGTTCCAAAAGAGATAAATGCAATTCCTTCTTTGCATAATTCATTTATTAATTGCACTGCTGCAGGAGTTTCGACCATAATTCCTAATTTTGCTTTAAGAAAATTTATTTCTTTTAAAAATTCCTTTACTTTTTTCACTTCTTCTACTGAGATTAGTTGAGGTAGCAATAAACCAATAGTTTTTCCTTCATCTGCAACTCTTTTTAATGCATTTAATTCTGCTTGAAGTATCTTAGGATTTTTGATTCCATATCTGATTCCGTGCATACCTAACATTGGATTTGCTTCTTTTTCTTTTGGAGCTCCTTCTAAATTTTGAAATTCATCACTTCGTATATCAGAAGTCCTTATCCATAATTCCTCAAAATATTTTGCAATTCCCTGAACTCCTCTGAAAATTATATCTTCATAATCTTTGATTTTATTTTGTTCTCGGAAATATTCTGGATGTTTTCCTGATTCTGCAATAATCCCTTCTATTCTTGTTAATCCGACTTTTTTTAGTTTTGTTTTTGAAGCACGTTCTGCAAAACTCGGCAAATCAACTATTACTTTTATTTCTGTTTTTGTCTGAGCTGTTACAGGCAAGATTTCTTTCTTCACTGTTTCTGCTATTTTTCCTTTGTAAATTTTTCCTGTGGAGCCATTTACAGTAATTATTTCACCCTCTTTTAATTTGATGGTTGCTTCCCGTGTTCCTACAATGCAAGGTATTCCCATTTCACGACTTACTATTGCTGCATGTGCTGTTAAACCACCTTCGTCTGTAACAATTGCTGCAGATTTCTGCATGGTGACAACCATATCAGGGTTTGTCATAGTTGTTACCAGAATATCCCCTTGCTGTATTTTGTTTAAATCTTCCAAATTTTTTATAACTTTTATTTTTCCTGAAGCAATTCCTGGTGAAGCTGCAAGCCCTGTGAGAATTACCTCTCCTTGAAGTTCCTGCCCTGATTCAACTCTTTTTTCAATAGTAGTTATTGCTCTTGTCTGAACTATGAAAATTTCCTCTTTTTCTATTGCAAATTCTATATCCTGTGGTTTTTGATAATGCTTTTCTAGTCTCAAACCGATTTCTGCTAATTTTTTTATTTCATAATCTTTCAGAACCTGGTGCTTTGATTTTTCTTCTCTTAATTTTACAACAGATTTTTTTCCTCCAGCATCTCTTGTTATTGCAATTTTCTTTTCAGCAATTTTTCTGTCAATAATTTCTAATTCTTGTGAGAGAATATATTTATCTGGAGTAATTTGCCCTGAAACAATTCCTTCTCCAAGACCCCACACAGCTTCTATTATCATATTATCATTTTTAAGGGTAGGGTCTTTTGAAAAAATAACACCTGATTTATCAGAATCGACCATTTTCTGAACAATGACTGCAAGACTAACTTCTTCATGTTTGAATTTTTTCTTTTGCCTGTAATATGTTGCTCTTGCAGTGAATAGAGAAGCAAAGCATTTTTTTATGTGCAGAAGTAATTCTTCATTTCCTTTAATATTCACGTATGTATCTTGCTGTCCTGCAAAACTTGCTTCAGCCAAGTCTTCTGCTGTTGCACTGCTTCTTACTGCAACAAAAAGTGGTTCTGTAGAAGTCTTCAAAATATTTAGAGCGTCTTCTTTTATATGCTCATCTTTCACATCAAGATTTTCATAAGATTCAATAATCTCTTCTTTTATTTCTTCTGGAAATTCTGCTTTTTCTATTAGTTCCCGTATCTGCTGAGTGCTTTCATTTAGTTGCTTGGTATCTTCATAATTTATTTTTCCAAGAATTTCCATTATTTTTTCTTTTATTCCTGCTTTTTCAATGAAATAATCATATGCCTGTGCTGTTACAACAAATCCAGGGGGAACTGGGATTTTCAGATTATAAATTTCTGCAAGATTTGCACCTTTTCCTCCAGCGATTTTTACAGAATCCTTGTTCAATTCAGAAAACCATTTTATGAATTCTGGTTTTGAGCTTCCACTTCCCCGCCCTCCGCCCTGTAGGGCATTTGAATTTTCAGAATTCTCTTCTTTTTCAGGAACAGAGTTTTCCTTAATTTCCTCTTTTACTTCTTGCATATGGAAAAAAATGCAGAAGTATTAATAAAGGTTTTTATTCAACTCCTAACTTTGTCAAATTAAGGACTATAAAAGTTCGCAAAATTACTCGCTAATCGCATTTACAGGGCAAGAAGCAATTGCATTCTTTACACAGGGAATATTTTTGTCCTTTTTTACACCTGATTTTCCGTCACACTGCATTTCAAAAACTTCTGGGCAAAGTTCAGTACATAATCCACACCCAATACATTTTTCTTTATCTACTTTTACCATTTTATTTTTTATTGGGCAAAGTTTATAAATCTAATTCTTTTATTTTGTTCATGTTATTGATATTTTGGATATTAATTATTTTGGGAATTATACTATTATTTGTTTTCTTTGGATATTATAACAGATTTGCAATTTTAGGCAACCGTATTGATAATTCACTTGCCCAGATAAATGTTCAATTGAAAAGAAGGGCTGACTTGATTCCTAATTTAGTTGAGTCTGTTAAAGGATATATGAAGCATGAGAAATCTGCAATTAAGGCAGTGACAGATGCTCGTAAAGCATTGGTTGGAGCACATGGAATTGAGCAAAAAGTTGAGGCAAACAGACAATTAGAATCTGCATTAAAAACCATTTTTGCAATTGCAGAAGGTTATCCCGATTTAAAGGCAAATACCAATTTTATTGAATTGCAGAGAGAACTTACTGCAACAGAGGACAAGATTGCATATGCAAGACAGTTTTACAATGACAGCATTCTTACTTATAACAATTTATGCAAGACTTTCCCTGGTATTTTCTTTGCTAATTTGTATGGAAAAAGAGAAAGACAATATCTTCAGATTGCAGAATCAGAAAAGAAAAAAGTCGATGTTAAGTTTTAAAAACTTCTTAATTTTTTAATCTCTTATGAAAAGAATAGATTTCAGAGATCAGATTGCAAGAAACAAAAGGAAATCAGTTTTTTTGATGTTTAGTGTGTTTGTAGTTTTGGTTTTATTGGGTTATGTGATTTCTCTGGCTTTTAGTCCTGAATATTTCTTTTTTATAATGGTTATTGCAATTATTTTTTCTATAGGATATATTTTAATCAGCTTTTATAATTCACATAAAATTGCAATTGCAAGTGTAGGAGCAACAAAAGCATATAAGGATGATTATAAGCAGTACCATAATTTGGTTGAGGGTTTGACTCTTGCTTCTGGACTTCCAAAACCTAAACTTTATGTTATGCATTCTCAACAGATAAATGCTTTTGCTTCTGGCAGAAATCCAGAGCATGCTGTTGTTTGTGTTACGGAGGGTGCTTTGGAAAAATTGGATAAAAATGAATTAGAAGGAGTTCTTGCACATGAATTAGGGCATATTGCAAGTTATGATATGCGATATATGACTCTTGTTGCTGTGATGGTTGGTATGATTGCAATTATTTCTCAGATATTTTTAAGAAGTTTATGGTTTAGTGGTGGAAGAGGAAATGACAAGAGCAAAGCTATTTTTATGCTGATTGGAATTATTTTAGCTATTCTTGCTCCTATTGTGGTTTATCTTGTTCAGATGTCAATTTCTCGAAAAAGAGAATTTGTTGCTGACGCTTCTGCTGTTAAGTTTACGAGGTACCCTGATGGATTAATAAGGGCTTTGAAAAAGATAAAAGCAGATTATGTTCCTGCTGAAAAAAAAGTCAGCAAAGCTGTTGCACCTTTGTTTATTTCAAATCCTTTTGGAAAACTGAGCAACACTCATCCCAGTATTGATTCTAGGATTAAGATGCTCGAAAAGATGTAAATTTTATAAACCACATTTCTTTTAGTTAATTATGGGTTTAATAAGAGGTGCTTTGATAGTTTTGATAAGTGTTATTCTTTTCGTAAGTTTATTGGCAACAGGATTTTTTGCAACACTTACATCTTCTTTAACATACCAAAATGTTGAACCACAGGTTCACTCTATTGCAACAGAGATTATAGAAGAACAGATAGGGAAAATTACAATTATCGACACTCTTACCCCTTATTTAGATGAATATTGTGATAATAATTCTGAAATTGTTCAAAAATTCCAGAGATATACTTTTGTCTTTCCCTGTGAGGTGATTGCGAATGGAACTGATTCAATAATAAATTATAGTGTCGATTATCTTGTTGGAGATTTTTATTATAAAAATTATCAGTGCGAGTTCTGGAAATGTTTTGAAGAATCAGATGTTCCTCTATTTTTAGTTTCAGATTATGCTAGGGATTATTGGAGGGCGAGATTTTATAATACTCTTTTGATTTCTTTTGTTTTGGCTGCAGGGCTTATTTTATTATCCAGAAAAAAATCAAATGGATTTATTTTAGCAGGAAGTTTATTGATAATCTCTTCTTTAATCATTTTGCAGCTTAAAAGAATAGGGACTTTTGTAGCCAAATTAGTTTTATCGCCGATTTCAATTGCAATTTCAGAAGAAACTTCACAAAGCATATTGTCACAGGTTGTTGAAATCTTCTTCTCAAAATCAGGAACTATTTTTATCTGGATGTTTGTAATTGCACTTATTCTTGTAGGAATAGGTATTGTTTTTAAATTATTTAATCTAGGATTTAAAATTTCTGAATTTTTTAAGAAAGTTGGGGCTAAGAATATAAAAGTTGAGAAACCCAAGAAGAAATAATTTTTGTTGTTTAATTTGTCGCTTTGCAATATTGATTACTTAAAACAGATTTCGTTAAGTTTTTCGTCGATAAAATTAAGTTAATGCGATAATTTTTGTTATGGAGAAATCTGCAGAATGCAATTTCGCAGTATACTAATACCGAGCGATTAGCGAGCAAAATTTTTTATATTCTAATCCTGTTTTTTCTTCATGAAAGAAAAATGTATTGTTATGTTTTCAGGAGGGTTAGATAGCAGACTTGCTGTGAAGATTATGCAAAAGAAAAAATTTGAAGTAATTGCTGTTTTTTTTAAATTGCCTTTTAATTGTTCTTGTGAGAAAGAAGTAAAAATTTTTTTGAAAAAAGAGAAAGTAAAACTTAAGATTTTTGATTGCACAAAAGGAAAGCTTTTACAGGAATATCTGGAAGTTATAAAAAAAGCTAAACATGGAACAGGAACAGGAGTTAATCCTTGTATTGATTGCAGGATTTTTATGTTTAAAAAAGCAAAAGAATTTGCAGATAAAAATAAAATTGATTTGATTGTTTCTGGAGAAGTTACTGGACAGAGGCCAATGTCTCAACAGAAAAATCAAATAAAATTAATTGAAGAAGAATCTAGATTAAAAGAAAGAATTTATCGCCCATTAATTGAAATTGGAATTTCAGGAAGACAAAGAAAAAAACAAATTGCCCTGGCAAAAAAATTTAAGATTAAATACCCTTCTCCTGCAGGAGGATGCCTGCTTTGTGAAAAAGCCCTGAAAAAAAGATTGGGGTTTCTGTTAAAGAGGGGATTGAATGAAAAAGAGATTAAATTAGTGGGTCTTGGAAGACATTTTATGTTCGGAAAAAACTGGGTAATTATCGGAAGAAATGAACAAGAGAATAAAATTATTGAAAAGAGCAAGGCAGGAAAAATTATTGAACCTGATTATCCTGCTCCGAGTGCAGTTGTTATTTCTAAATCTTTCACACCCCTGTCCTCCAATTCGCGACCTCGCTCGTCCATCACCTTTCCATTCCTCGCGAAATCGCTCACACCGCAAGGCAAATTATTAAATCACACAAAGTCAAATAAAATTCCATTAACAATTATTGATAAAGTAAATAAATTAATTCAAGCATATTCTAAAAGAGGAGATTTAAAAGATAGAAAAAAGTTTGACAAATGGAAATTATAATGAAATGAAATATGTTTATGAATTTGCAAATAAAAGGAAGCTGACTAAATCAGAATTCCTTAAATGGTTTTAGAAAAAAGCTTTATATATTATTCGGAAATTTGGAATGATAAAGAATGGAGATGTTGTTGTTTATGAAAATAAAAGAGAAAAAAATAGGATTTCAAAATTTATAGACGAACTTGAAAAAAACATCCCGAAATCAAAAGGGCAATTGTTAAGGGTTATTTAGAATTATTCTGATTTTTCTTTGTCTTCTTTTTCTTTTTTATCTTTTTCCAGTCTTTTTACAAAATTACTTAAAAAGTTTTTATGTTCATCTCTGTTCTTTATTTCTTTTATTAAATAGACAGTTGTATTTCCGTGAATCTGTTTTTCAACTTTTACGTTAGAGCCTAATCTTTCTCTTAGCTTTTCTCCGAGTAGAATTTCTCCTTTAGATATAGATGCAATTCTTTTTGCTGTTGTAATAAGGGTTCCCATACTCATAAATTTTAAAATTTCTTTTTCTTGTTTTGCTATGAGGGTTCCGTAATTCACAGAGATTCCGAATTCTATTTTCTGTTTGAATAATCTATTGTGTTCTTTAAGGATTTTTTCTGTTTTTTGTGCGAGTTCAAGAGTATTTTTTTCATTGCTGAAAGTTTTTGTTTTTACGGGAGCGAGTATCAAGAAGAGATTGTCCTGGTTTTGATATATTGCAGATTTTTTTTCTTCTGCGAAATCAACTATCTTCTGCAGTGTTTCCCTTATGTTTCCTTTGTGAGTTTCAAGTTCTCTGAGATTTTTTATTTTGAGGCAAACAAGAGAAGCATTTTGCTTGTTTCCTTTAATAGATAATGAAAGCTCTGCTTTGTTTTTTGTCTCAACAAGAGAATCTTTTCCTAATGGAATTGTGTGTTCTTTATCTTTATCTTTATCTTTATCTTTTTTTTTAGAAATATACGCAAAGAAATTTTTCCGGTAATTTTTCTTAAATGCTAAGAAAGCGACAAATCCAAGAATGACTATTATAAAAATCCATACTACAAGATATTTTCTAAAACCTTTTTTTGATATTTCTTTTACATCAACTGCTTTTCCTGTAAGAACCACGTTTTTGCTTATCATTTCCTCTTCTTCACTTATAATTTTCACCTCATATTCCCCTTCAGGTGCGCTTAACAAATATTCTTTTTCTTTACCAACTTCCAGACATGTGTTGAATGTATCAATATTTAGAGATTCATTTCCTATTTTTACCAGAACAGATTTATTGCAGTAAGGGACATTTCCTTTGTTTATAATTTTTATAGTCCTGTTTATCAGAAGAATTTCAACATCTTCTTTTTCTGTTATACTGAAAATAGCTTCGCTGGTGAGTTTGTTTGATACAGCAGTGACCTTCCACTCTGCTGCAGGTTCATTATATGCTACTGGAAATTCCAGAAACTCGTCAGTAGGTTTCTCAATTTGTTCCAAAATTTCATTTTTATTGTTTTTTATTGTTATAATTCCTGTAGTGTCAATTGATTCTCCTGTCTGGTCATGCAGAATTATTTTAACTTTAAGAGATGTTCCTGGCTCTACTTCAGCATTTTCAAAGACTATCTCTAAGCTGGTTGGAACCTGCGTTACTAGAATATTATAATTAGTGAATCCTTTGTTTGTGATTTGCTCCTGGATATCTTTTTCATAGGCATCTAATTTGACAAGATATGCTCCTGCTTTTGTTTCTTTTGGAAGGGAAACATTCATTGAGAAAAATCCTTTGTTTATTGTGCTTAATTGGGTCAGACTTTCTGAGGTGTTTTCCTTGATAATCTCCAGATTTATAAATCCTTCTACACCCTCTCCATTTTCTTTTATAGCATCTCCTTTAATTATAAGAAATTCTCCTGGTTTAAATTCTAGTTTATATTCTTTAAGGGTTATTTCTATTAAATCTGAGATTTTGAATTCCTTAGTGAGAACATAATCATCCCTGAAAGTGCCTTTTATTTTACAATTTCCTTTTATTTCTTCAATTCTTTCTTTTGTCAGTATTACAGATGCTTCAAATCTTTTTTCCTCTCCAGTTAAAAGAGCAACATCATTTTGATAAAAATTCTCCTGGCGTCCTTCACAAAATAAATTCATCTTAAATGTTCCTGAAATATCTGAAGTTGCTTTTATTATTACAGGAATAGTAATGCTGTCTCCTAAATTATAAACTGCCTCTGGTTGTTTTTCGATAATGATTTCAGCAGACGCGCATGAAAGCAAGAAGATTACAATCAGAATTGAAATTAATATTCGTCTCATTTTAATAATTTAAATTAATAAGGATTTATAAATATTTGTAGAAGTTTTGATAATGTTTAAAAACAGGATTTGCCTTTAAAAAGAATGAAGAAAAAAAGCAAAAAATTCAATCCTTGGGAAGTTTCAGGAGAGGTTGATTATGAAAAGCTGGTTAAGAAATTTGGAGTTTCTCATTTAAAAGAACTTCCAGAAATTTTTAATAAGAATATTTTATTTAGAAGAAAAATTGTTTTTGCACATAGAGATATTCAGAGGATTTTGGAAGCTGTAAAAAATAAAAAACCTTTTGTGATGATGACTGGTTTGATGCCCACAGGAAAGTTTCATATTGGACATATGATTTTGGCTCAGCAGATGATTTTTTACCAGAAACTTGGAGCTAAAGTTTATATTGCTGTGGCAGATTTAGAAGCTTATAATATTAGAGGACAGAGTTTGGAAGAAAGCAGGAAAATAGCTCTGAATGAATATATTCCGAATTATATTGCTCTGGGTTTGAAGCCTTTTAATTGTGAGATTTATTTTCAGAGCGAGCGTTCTAAGAATTGTAAAAAAGCAAATGCATATTACAGATTGCAGAATGTTTTGGCAAGATATGCAACATTTAATGAATTTAAGGCTGTTTATGGAGATATAAACCCTGGAAAAATGCTGTCTGTTTTTTTGCAGGCTTCTGATATGTTTCATCCTCAGTTAAAAGAATTTGAAGGAAAAATGCCTGTTTTAGTTCCTGTTGGAATTGACCAGGACCCGCATTTGAGATTAGCACGAGATATTTCAAAAAGAATTAAAAGTTTTGTTCAGTTAAGTTCTACATATCATATTTTTGCTCCTGGGCTTGGAGGGGGAAAAATGTCTGCATCTGATTCTAATTCATATATTGCTCTGACAGATTCTGAGAAAGATGTTGAGAGAAAAATTAAGAGATATGCTTTTTCAGGTGGGGGAGCAACCTTAAAAGAGCATAAAGAAAAAGGAGGAAATCCTGATATTGACGTTAGTTTCCAATATCTTAAAATGATGTTTGAGCCAGATGATAAAAAATTGGAAAAAATTTACAATGATTATAAATCAGGAAAATTATCAACAGGAAAATTAAAGGAATATACTATAAGAAAGATAAATTCTTTTTTAAAAAAACATCAGAAAAAATTAAAGAAAGCAAGAAAGAAAGTTAATAGATATTTGAAATGACTTTTCTGGAGTAAGCAAGTTATTTATATTTTTGATGTCTTATGTTTTTATGTTTAGAGAAGAGAATTTTCATTGGGAAAAGATAAGCAAACCTAAAACTTTGGATAAGAGGGTTGAAGAAGAGATTCCTGAGAATCCTTTCAAAGAAATAGAATATGTGGTTTTTAATATAGATTTTAGGAGATTTGGAGATAGCAATGATAAATTCTGTAGAATAAAAAATAGCAAATATAATTATTCTAAAAAGAAATGGTATTATGATTTAGTGGAGGTAAAGAGTATTAAAAATCCTGTAGAAACTGGAAGAAAATTTATACAGATTCCTCAGGAAAATCTGATAGATTCATTAGAATTAAGGAGATATTAAATTTCAATCTTCTTCAATTGTTTTGACTATAGCTAATGAAATATTTTGTAAATTACTTAACATTTTTTTTCTGTCATCTGGATTTGACATATATGCTACTTCTATCAGGAATTATGAAAAAAGGAACTTCTAAAATCTTGAAAAAAGACAAGGGGTTGAGAATAGACAACCAATATTGTCTTAAAAACAAACCTGTTAACTTTGAAAAACTTTCAGATTTCATTCTGTCAATTAAGAAATCTTTGGACAAACTTGATGATAAAAAGATAGTAGAGATAAGAGAGAAGATTGAAAATTTTTAATAATTCAAGGGAAGAAGTTGATTAGAAATTTTAAAGTGATTAATTTTAAAAACCTACTCTCCTTTGTTGAAATATGAAATTTTTAAGTCTGCATGTGGATAGCATTAAGTTTAAGCCTCTGAAAAAAGCTTTGAAGAAAATCCAGAATCTTACTGAAAAACAAAAAAAAGGTGAAGAAGCAAAAGAGGCTTTGGCTGTTCTGACTGCTGTGGAAAAAATTGATAAGAATGTTGAGGAGGTTGTCAGGGAATTTGTTAAAAATGTAAAAGAGATTGCAAAACAGGTAAAAGCAAAGAATATTGTTTTGTATCCTTATGCACATTTGTCGAGCAATCTGGCTTCTCCTGAATTGGCTGTTGAAATTCTGAATAAAGCAGAAAAAGAGTTAAGAAAATCCTTTAATGTAGTTCATGCTCCTTTTGGATATTACAAGGAATTTGAGGTGAAAGTTAAAGGGCATCCTCTTAGTGAGTTAAGCAGAGAGATTGTTATTGGTGGAGAGGATAAAGAAGAAAAATACGATGAAAAGCAGCTTTTAAGAGAGATTTCCAAGACAAAATTAGATACATCAAAACTTAAGGAAAATGATCATAGGATTTTAGGACAGCAGATGGATTTGTTTAGTTTTAATGAGACTGCTCCTGGCATGGTTTTTTGGCATAATAATGGTTTGATAATAAGGAATGAACTGATTGATTTTTGGAGAGAGGTTCATAAAAATGCAGGATATAAAGAAATTGCTACTCCGCAAATTTTAGATAAAAGATTATGGCAGATTTCAGGACACTGGGAAAAATATAGGGAAAACATATTTTTAACAGAATATGAAAAAAGGCAGTTTGCAGTGAAGCCTATGAATTGTCCTGGAGGATTGCTTGTTTTTAAAAATAAACCAAAAAGTTATAAGGATTTTCCTTTAAGGGTTGGTGAATTAGGAATTGTTCATCGCCAGGAGCTTTCAGGTGTTTTAGGAGGTTTATTCAGAGTGATTCAGTTTATGCAGGATGATGCACATGTTTTTTGTACCGAAAAACAATTAGAAATTGAACTTTTGAGAGTTATGGATTTAATTGAATTATTTTATTCTAAGTTTGATTTCAAATATTCTGTGGAATTGTCAACTCGTCCTGAAAAGAGAATTGGCAGTGATAAAATGTGGAATAAGGCTGAGAATATATTAAAAAAAGTTTTGGAAAGGAAAAAACTAAAATATAAAATTAATGAAGGAGAGGGTGTTTTTTACGGGCCAAAAATAGATTATCATATTGAAGATTCTCTGGGAAGAACCTGGCAGTGTGGAACAATACAGGTTGATTTTTCAATGCCTGAAAGATTTGAGCTGGAATATACAGATAAAGATAATAAAAGAAAAAGACCAATTATGATTCATCGGGCAATTTATGGAAGTCTGGAAAGATTTATAGGAATTTTGCTGGAGCATTATAAAGGGAGATTACCTACTTGGCTTGCTCCGATTCAGGTTAGGATTTTGAGTTTTACAGACAGAAATGAGGCTCATGCAAAAAAAATTATCAAGGAGCTAGAAGATGAAATTCCTAATTTGAGAATAGATTCTGATTTTCGGCAAATAACTGTTCCAGCAAAAGTTAAAGACGCAGAAATAATGAGGATTCCTTGGATAGTTCTTGTAGGAGACAAAGAGCAGGATAAAAACACAATTGCAGTCAGGCATGAAGGAAAAGTTAAATATGGCGTCAAAAAAGACAATTTCATTAAAGAACTTAAAGAGTTAATAGAGGAAAGAATTTAAATTAATTGATAAACAAGATTTTTTTGTGATTACAGTCATGATAAGAAAACATGGAAAATAAATGCGCTTTGTGCAACGGAAAATTAAGGGATAAGATAGTGGATTACAAAATCTATGAAAAAAGCATAGGGAAATTCAGGGCGTTTGTCTGTAATTCCTACGGTGAAGAATGGTTTGATGAAGAAATCTCTAGAAAAATTGAAAGAAAATCTAATTTTCAATTTTTTTAAGTCCCTCTTCTACTGCTAATTCTTCTAGTCTATTAAATATATCCTCTTTTCTTTCAGTTATGCTTTGCCTGTAAATTGAACTTCCATTTACATCTAATATTTCATAAGGAAGATTATTTTCAGGATCTTTATAAAGCCCTTTTGCAGATTCCCAATTCAGATAAATCAGATGAACAGGGATTCCTCTGAAATAAGGAGATTTGAAATATTTATCTTTTTTATTTTCAATTTTCTGAAATCTTGGTCTTATTTCTTTTAGTTCTTCTCTAAAATCCCTGTTTTTAGGTTTTATATCAAAAGTAAACCACTTATTTTCTTTAATATCTGTTATAATTCCTCCAATTCTAATACCTTTTATCTTTTCTGGTTTAATTCTTTCCATATTTTAAAATAGATTTCATAATTTATATTAATTTATATACCAAATACTTAT
>JAFCEV010000042.1 GCA_017608985.1 Candidatus Pacearchaeota archaeon | reverse complement strand
AGTTTGACTGGGGCGGTGCCCAGCCGAAAAGATATCGGTTGGACCCAAAGACAAGCTCATCCAGCTTGGAAATCTGGAGTTGAGTGCGAGGGCAAAAGCTTGTCTGACTGTATTCTGAAAAGCAAGGAATGCAGGGAGGAAACTCGGGCCTAGTGAACCCACATGCTTTTTTAATAGAAGCTGTGTCTGATAGAAAAGTTACCCCAAGGATAACAGGCTTGTCGCCCCCGATAGTCCGAATTGACGGGGCGGTTTGGTACATCGCTGTCGGCTCTTCCTATCCTGCGCGTGCAGAAGCGTGCAAGGGTGCCGGAGTTCACGTATTAAAAGGGATCGTTAGCTGGGTTAAGAACGTCGCGAGACAGTTTGTATGATATCTACTAGGTGTGTTGTTGTCTGAGTGGAAAGAGCTTATAGTACGAGAGGAACTAGGCTCTGATGCCTCTGGTGAGCAGTTGTCATATGGCAGGCTGCATAGCTACGCATTGTGTGGATAAGAGCTGAATGCATCTAAGCTCGAAGCCATCCGCAAAACGAGACAACTAAGGCCGTCGAAGAAGACGACGTTGATAGAGTTCTTGTGTAAGATTCAAGTGCGCAAGTGCGAGAATTTCAGCATAGAACTACTAAAAGCCTCATTAATATGTCCAGATAAAAAGGGATTTCTGTTTGTTTATGTGAGATAATTTTTTATATTCTATATTTTTTTATTATATATGGCTTATTCAGTTTATACTACTGAAACTTTTGAAAAAGAGATTAAGAAATTATCTGAATCAGAAAGAAAAAATATCAAAAAAATATATGTACAACTTAAAGAAAATCCTTATGTTGGAGATTCTATAAAATACAGGTTTTTCCGTGAAAAAAGATTAAAAGAGAAAAGGATTTATTATCTAATTTATGATGACTTGTCTACTGTACTAATAGTTGCTTTTGGAGGGAAAAAGGCACAGCAAGAAACAATTAATAAGATAATAAAATTACTTCCTGAATTTAGAAAATATTTGAAAAAATTATTGAGAAATAAATAATTAATTATGCTACTTTTCTTATTCTTCCTGACTTTAAATCTTCTAATCCTTCTTTGAACTGCCTGACTAAATCTTCATCTATCTTTTTTATCATTATCATGTCTTTCATTTTATCCATTACAAGCACTGAACCTTCTTTTATATTTAATTCATTTCTAAGTTTTTGAGGTATCACGATTTGCCCTTTTGAACTTATTTTTGTTATTTCCATGTAAGAAAGTAAGATTTTCCTACTTATAAACATTTCGGTTATAACTAAAAGCTTTATTTTAGTATGAAAGACTATAGACATCAATCTGGTTTTAAAAACCAGATAAAAAGGGATTTCTGTTTGTTTATTGAGTTGTTTAGGAGTTATTTGTAGATTTTATCATAATGACTATAACCAAGAATCTTCATAATTTTCTGATTTTCTAGGATTTCATAAATCAAAACAAAACTTTTTCCTATATTCCTTTCATCCCATTAGATAAATAATTATTGATTAACTAAACTATCTTGGTAAGATAGTTTCAACCCCATTTCATCCCTCCAAAATATTTAAAATCTATTTCTTCTCACCAATAAAATCTTTTACTTTATCTTCAACATCTTTTTTATCTGTTAATTCTTTTGGAATTCTATATTCTTCAAATTTAACCTTTTTCTTTTCTATTGTTTCTTTTAAATTCTTTTCTTGTGATGAAAGTCTAGAACCTCCACTTTTAACTTCTACAAAAACTACCTCTTCTATATTTTTATCATCCATTCCTTTGAATACAATAAAATCAGTAGGTTTCCCAACAAATCTGCATTCTGTTGGAAGATAAGGAAAATCAGGTAAATAAGGTGCTAAATTTTCTGTAAAATGCCCTCCCAAAACTGCACGAGATTTCATAATTGCATCTTTTCTATGAATAGGCAATTCTCCTTCCCAATACCTGTCTCTTTTGAAAGCCCCTGTTTTTTTACCTAACCAATATGCTATTGTCAGTCCTATCAAAAACACAACAATTAAAATTATTGTAAGCAAGTCCATTTTTCCTTATCTTTAAAATTCTACAAGATACTTAAATTTTGTTATTGGGCAAAACTTTAAATAAGCTTCTTCTTAAGTGATATCATGTTAGAAGTAGGGATAATGTGTCTGGATTGATTGAACTAGTTCTGATTGAAAAATGTAAGGAGGATATGAATATGAAAATATATATTGGAAACTTGCCGTTTAAGATTGACAATGAAGCTTTGAAAAATCTTTTTTCATCATATGGTGAAATAGAAGAAGCAGTTGTAATCTCAGACAAATTTTCAGGAAGGTCAAAAGGATTTGGTTTTGTGACTTTTAAAGAAGACGCAGATGCAAAAAAAGCAATTGCTGAAATGAACGGAAAAAAAGTTGAAGAAAGAGAACTGAAAGTGAACGAAGCAAAGCCTATGGAAGAAAGAGCGCCGAGAAGAGAATTTAATCGAAGAAGATTTTAAGAAAATCAGCATTTATTTTTTATTTTAATTTATTTTTATATATTTCTCAGTGCAACAATTCTTTTAAATTAGGAAATTTTGAAACTAGTATAGGAAAAAAATATTCTGAAGAACAAAGAAAAAGATTTTAATAAATTATAAGTAAAACTAATTCTATAAAATAAAAAATAAAAAGAAAAATTATTTATCTTTCCAAGCAACTAAACCTAGAACAACCAAATAAGCTAAACCTGCTAATCCACCTACTACTGGAACAAATCCTGCTAAAGGAATTAATGCTAACCAACCAGGATATTTTCTTTGCTCAAATATATTCCATGTCCATATAAAGAAGAACACTACATT
>JAFCEV010000012.1 GCA_017608985.1 Candidatus Pacearchaeota archaeon | reverse complement strand
TCTGGATAGTATTCTTCATAGGACTGTTGTTGATAATCTTAGGAATCAATGATTTGAAAGATTAACTTAAAGAAATTAAGGTTCCTTCAATAAGTGCTGCAATTATTAATAGAGGGATTACAATAAATAAAAACACCCTCAGAGAATTCCTGAAATAATTTTTGAAATTTTTTCTTTTTTCTTCATAAAAAACAGATATTCCAAGTTTTAATCCAATTCCGAGAGATATAAAAACAGCAGGCAGTTCAAAAATTCCATGAGGAAGAATTCTTAACAAAACAAAAAATCCCTCTTCTGCTGAACTCATAAAAGAAACAAATCCGAGGACATAGCCATTGACAGCAGCAGAAAGAATAGGAAAAATTCCAAAAATAATTCCGAGAATTATCCCAAAAAAACTGCTTTGTAAATTATTGAAGAATATAAATAAAAGAAGTCTTCCTGAAGACATACCTCTTGTTTTTTCCAATAATTGCTGAAGAAAATTTAATATTTGTTCTGCAATAGAATCCGGTGTCTGAATAAAAAAACCAGCAAATGCGAAAAGCAAAAAAATTCCAATAATTATATATATAAAATTCTTTGACTCTTTAATATATTTCCAGCTCTTTTTATATTCATCTTTCAAATTAAAACCTCTTCTTTTGTTCATTTTATGAAAAATGCCTGTTTAGCATATGGGTTTTCTTTGGAAACTTATTCCTTAAATATAATCCGTAAACTATACCTGTTAAAAATCCTCCAAGATGGGCGCTATTACCTATAGGTAATCCAGCAAAAGCAGATAATACCCAGAAAAACCCAAGAAAGAGAACCATTGCCGTCCACATAGGCATAGGGATTATAAAAAATGCAAGAACTTTCATTCTAGGAATTAAAATAGTTATCAATCCAGCTAAACCAAAAATAGCACCAGAAGCACCTAAAGCAAAAATTTCAGGACTGCCAAAAATTTTTATACCCCATTCAGAATTACCAAAAAAAACAGATAAAAGAATAAAAAATAGAGAGGCTAAAATTCCTGAAATTAAATAAAAACATAGATATCTTTTCTGTCCCAAAATTTTCTGGACAAACCCCCCAACAAAAGCCAAGGTTATCATATTCGCAAAAATATGCCAAAAATAAATATGGGCAAACATACTAATTAAAATTGTCCATAAATATTGTCCAGAAATAAAAGCTGTCGGCTGTAAAGCAAAATACTTTATAGAATCTGAATTTATTGAAAGAGTGATTAAAATAATAAACCATAAAAAAACATTAACCAAAATTATCCATGTATTCACACTAAACCCACCGAAAAAATTCTTTTTCTTTCTTGGATAAACTCTATAAACCCAAACCATTATCTCTTTCTCTTGAATTTTTTAGATTTAGTTTTTTTAATTTTTTTAGCTAGTTTTTTCTTTTTTTTTACCACTTTCATTTTCTTTTTCCTCACAGGCTTTTTGGGAGGTTTTTTCTTCATTGTTTTAGTTACTTTTCTTTTTTTTGTCACTGCTTTTTTAATATTCTTCCCTTTCTTTTTATCTTTTTCCATTTTTTTGATTTCTTTGATTCTTCTTTTTTCTGCTTTTTCTTTTTCTTTCTTTATCTCAATATCCAAAAGCTTAAGTTCTTTTTTTGATTTAACTAATTCTCGATTAAGTTCTCTCAAAAATTTAGTATTATTTTTTAATGTCAAAACTTTACCGCATTCTGGACACATAAAATCATGGAGAAGCGCACTCTCTTCGTTAAATTCTATATTGCATTCTTCGCAAACATAAAATTCTTTTGTCTCCCTGCTTTTTATTTTATTATTTATTTGTTCTATTCTCTTGAGCAAAATTTCTCGCAGGAACTCTAAAGATTTAAGAGTCTCGATTTTCCAAAAATAAGTATACCATCCTTTCTTTTTATCTTTTTTTCTTATAGATGAAATTAAACCGTAGTCAGCAATTTTATATAAAATATTTCTTGTCTGATTAATTGTAATTCCAAGCTTTTTCGCTATTAAAAACTCATTCGTATATTTCGCACTATCAAGAGGGCTAATAATATCCTCTGCCTGTTTTCCAACAATAATAGATATAACCTCTTTAAGAAATTTATTCAACATCAGAATAATAAAAAGTATTCAAATAAATATCTTTCGGTTGCAAAAAATAAAAGTTTTTAAACCTATATTGTATTTTATATATATCAAAAACTCTATATTTAAAAAACATTAATGGAGTTTATAAAAAAATGGGGCTATTCGGCAAAAAAAATAAAAAAAAGGAATTACCTGAACTTCCAAAACTCCCGGAACTTCCGAAACTTGAAAGCCAATTAGGAGAACCGCCGAAATATTCTCAACGATTACCCCGGTTTCCCGATAATTCTCTTGGAGAAAAATTTTCTCAAGATACTATTAAAGGAGCGGTAGCTGGAAAAAAAGAAGGTGATATAAAAGAGGTTCCTGAAACAGATGAATTTGCAGAAGAAGAAATGCAAATGATGCAGGAACCTCAAAGAAAACCCCTAACAAAAGAAGTTCCTATAAATTTTAGAGAAGCTGCAAACAGAGCTAAAAAAATAGAGCCGATATTTATAAGAATTGACAAATTTGAAGAAAGTTTGCAGGTATTTGAAAAAGCAAAGAAACAAATTTTGGAAATAGAAAAAATGCTTAAGGAAATTAAAAAAACTAAAGAAGAGGAAGAAAAAGAATTGCAGTATTGGGAAAAAGAAATACAATCTATAAAAGGGCAGATAGAAAAAGTTGATAGAGATATTTTTTCTAAAATAGAATAAAAATGACTAATGAAAATCTAATTCATGTCAAGCTGGAATATGATGAAGCAGTAAAATCAAAAAAAGACATACTTTCTTCAGAAGCAAATCTTTTAAGAATCATAAGAGCCATAAAAAAATATCAAGGATATAGGATGGATGAACTAAGATTAAAGGAAAGATTATATAAAAAAGCAAAAGAACTCAAAACAAGCATAGGACAACTGCAACAGCTTCTCCCAAAATTAAAAATCCCTTCTTTATTAAGAGAACAAGAAGAACCTCAAAAAAAAGAGAAAATCATTACAAAGAAAGACAAAGAAGATGATGATTTAGAAGCTCAGCTTCAAGAAATTCAGGAAAAATTAAGACAAATCGAATAATAACAAACAATTTTTAAAACTTTGTTTCTTAAAAATAATAAGATGAATAGAAAAGAACTTATTAGAAGATATTTAGAATTTTTTAAATCAAAAAATCACAAAGTTATTCCGAATGCTTCGTTGATTCCTGAAAATGACCCAAGTGCATTATTTATTTCAGCAGGCATGCATCCTTTAGTCCCTTTTCTTTTAGGTCAACCACATCCTCTTGGAAAAAGATTATGCAATGTTCAAAAATGTGTGAGAACAACAGATATAAAAGAAGTCGGGGACAACTGCCACCACACTTTTATTGAAATGCTTGGTAACTGGAGTTTAGGAGATTATGGAAAAAAAGAGGCAATAGAATATAGTTTTGAATTCCTCACAAAAGTTTTGAAAATTCCAAAAGAAAAAATTGAAATAACTTGTTTTAAGGGAGGCACGAATGCTCCAAAAGATACAGAAAGTGCAGACATATGGAAATCTTTAGGAATAAAAAAAATAAAATTCTTAGGAAAAGAAGATAATTGGTGGGGGCCTATAGGAAAAACAGGCCCGTGTGGTCCTGATACAGAAATGTTTGTAAATAATATTGAAATCTGGAATAATGTTTTTATGGAATATAATAAAACTTCTAAAGGAAAATTTGAAGAATTAAAACAGAAAAATGTGGATACAGGTATGGGTGTTGAAAGGACAATTGCTATTCTAAATAATCTTGATGATAATTATTTAACAGAATGTTTCAAACCTGTTATAGAAAAAATAGAAATGCTTTCTCTCCATAAATATGATGAAAGCGCAGAAATAAAAAAAAGTATGAGAATAATTGCAGACCATATCAGAGCTGCTGTATTCATTCTTGCAGAAGGAATCACTCCTAGCAATACAGAACAGGGCTATGTTTTAAGAAGATTAATCAGAAGAACAATTACTTACGGAAGAGAACTCAAGATTAAAAATTTTGTATCCAAAGTTGCAGAACCTGTATTTAAAATCTATGATGATTATCCTGAATTAAAAAAGAACAAGAAAAAAATATTAAAAGAGTTAGAAAAAGAAGAAGAAAAATTCTTAAAAACATTGGAAAAAGGAATAAGATTAGCAGAAAAACTTGCTTTAAAAAACACTTTTATTTCTGGAAAAGATTCCTTTTTGCTATACCAAAGTTATGGAATTCCAATCGAAGTAACAAAGGAAATTGTTTCAAAGTGGGGGGGTAAAGTTGATAAAAAAGAATTCCAAAAAGAACTTGCAAAACACCAAAAATTATCAAGAACAGCAACAGCTGGGAGATTCAAATCTGGCTTGGCAGATTCTTCAGAAGCTACAACTAAACTGCACACCGCAACACATCTTCTTCTGGCTGCTTTAAGAAAAATTCTGAAAGATAAAACCATAATGCAAAAGGGAAGTAATATAACTGCTGAAAGATTAAGGCTGGATTTTTCATTTCCAAGAAAATTAACAGAAAATGAAATAAAAAAAGTTGAAGATTTAGTAAATTCTGAAATTAAAAAATGTTCTAAAGTAATAAAAAAAGAAATGCCTCCTGCACAGGCAAAAAAAATTGGAGCATCAGGAATTTTTGACTCGAAATATGGATACAAAGTTTCTGTTTATTCTATAGGAAATTTCTCAAAAGAAATCTGTGCAGGCCCTCATGTTCAAAACACAAAAGAGCTTGGAAAATTCAGAATTATTAAAGAAGAATCAGTTGGAGCAGGTGCTAGAAGAATTAAAGCTGTTTTGGAATAATTAAAAAAATTAAAAAAATAATTCTATAACTACCCAAACTATTAAAGCAAGCCAGACAATTAAAGGAAGCCAATACCTTTTAACAACATTCCCCTTCAATGCTTTATTTGCAAATGCTATTGTTTCCTTACCAGACATAGCAAAACTCAATGCAAATAAAGGTAGCATAAACAACATTACCCCAAAAACCTGCACTATGGTTAATTGCTCAACTGCAACCAGATAATAGAGTATAATTGCACCAACAATTAAAGAGATTACTGCTGTAACCACAGGATATCCATAAACTGCCTTTACAACTTTCATCCATGCCTGTGCTTTTATTAACATAACAACAATTTTCACAAGTGCGATTGCAACTACAATCAGTGCAAAAATTTCTATGGGCATCATCTCTTAATTTCACCTCCTTTCAAAAATAATTAGATTCTTTAATATTTAAATTTTCCCTCCCAGCCCATATCTTTCTCTAATATTCTTTAATTGAATATATCTAAAAAAATTAAGTTTTCCTGTATTTTCTATTTTTTCTCTTATCCTCATCAATCTTTTTGCATGTCTATACTCTTTCATATTATTTTTCAAAGCATCTCCTTCAGAAACAAAAATTATTTCTGGCTCAGATGACAATTTAATTCCTTCTAAATAATTATTCTTACTATCAGTAATTATTGAGGGGCCTGTTGTTTCAATAAAACAATAACTCGTATTTCCAAATCCGTATTTTTCAGAACATTTAATCCCGACAGATTCATGATTTTCTGATTGATAATAAAATAACACAATTTCGTAACCTATTTCTTTCAGAAGGAAAGCCAATAATTCAGATTTTTCACCGCAAATACCTTCCACACCATAAAGAACCTCATAAGGATATCGTGAATAATTCAAAGTATTATTTTTTAAAGAAATCGTTTTATTTGAACCCCCATAAGGAATATTCTGAACTAGACTTATTGCAATTCTTGCCTGGTCTTCTTTCTCATCTTCTAAATTTTGGATTTTTACAACTAAAGGCATCAGCAAAATTTTCTGATTTTCTTCATTGATATTTCTAAGTTTAAAATCTGCTCTTGAAGGTTCTTCTTCACTTGAATATGTAATAAAATCAGGGAGCTCAAATAAATAATCTGCCATACCCTCATAAACAGTAAAATTAATTTCTTTTTGCTCTCCTTTCAAAAAATATTTCAAATTAATTTCTTTCGGATTTGTCTGATAAGGAGAAATGCAGGAATCTCCGTTTATCTCTGTAAGATTAGGACATCCGCAGATGCTTGCTCTTTCTATAAGAATTTCTTCTGAACAAAAATAAGGTTGATTAATAGAACAATTTCCTTCTAAAGTCCCGTCTCCGCAGGTTTTCTGTTTTAAAAAAAATCCTGCGCTGGTAAAAGATATTAAGAAAATTATTAAGATAAATAATATAAAATATTTCCTTAAATTCATTCTAAATAAATTGCTGGACGCCCTGGTTTTACTTTTTTAGACATATTAGAAGGGTCATATTTAGATTTGTCATTAACTGTAAAAATATTAATTTGTTTTCCAAATTTTTTATTTAGCAACCCAATATCATATAGTTCTTTTTCATTTGGAAGGATATATACATAAATCTTATTTTTTCCTGAAACTAATTTAAAAATATGATTTATATCAGAAATTAATTTATCAATTGCTTGCTCCTGCTTTTCAAAAATTTTTTTTATTTTCTTTTTATCTGCTTTAGGCCATTTTTCTAGACTCAAAAAATTCTTACACCCCAACTTCTCCCAAAGTTCTTCTGCAATATGGGGGCAAAAAGGAGACAATAATTTCAGGAAATCTCCTAAAACTTCTTTGGAAGTTTTTTCAGGCAGAACCTCAAATAATTCCCTTAATTTAATTACTGCCAAATTATATTTAAAATTATTAAGATATTCTGTAATTTCTAAAATTACTTTATTCAGTTTGCTCTCTGTTCTTACATCTGCTTTATCAATTTTTACTCTGCTGAAATAATCTATTATTTTTTTAATGAATCTTAAACTTCCTTGAATTCCCTTATCACTCCAATCAATATCTTTATCAGGAGAGGCCATAGAAACTAAAAATAACCTTGCAGTATCAATCCCATATTTTGCTGAGACTTCTTCAGGTAAGACAACATTCCCTCGTGACTTTGACATAACATATCCATCTTCTCCATGCAACATACCTTGATTAAATAAATTTAAAGCAGGCTCATCAAAATCCAAAAGCCCTAAATCCCTTAAAAATTTTGTATAAAATCTAAAATAAATCAAATGCATACAAGCATGTTCTTTCCCCCCTATATATTGGTCTATGGGCATCCAATATTTTACCTTTTCCTTGTCAAAAATTTTCTTCTTATTTTTAGGATCACAATATCTTAAAAAATACCAGGAAGAATTTACAAAAGTATCCATTGTATCTGTTTCTCTTTTTGCTTTTCTCCCACAGTTAGGGCATTTAACATTTACAAAATCTTTAACTGTTTCAAGAGGATTTCCCTTTCCAAACTTGACTTTTTCAGGTAGTTTCACAGGCAAATCTTTTTCAGGAACAGGAACAATTCCGCATTTATCACAATATACCATAGGAATAGGTGTTCCCCAATATCTCTGTCTTGAAACTAACCAATCTCTCAGCTTATATTGAACTGCTTTTTTTCCTAATTTTCTTTTAGAAAGATATTTTGTTATTTCTTTCTTTGCTTTTTCATTATTAACCCCACTAAATTTTCCTGAATTAACAAGATTTCCTTCTCCAGAATAAGCCCTTGGAATTTGTCCTTTTCTTTCATAAATATCATAATTTATTGGCTCAATAACAATTTTTACTGGTAACTTGTATTTCTCAGCAAATTCAAAATCCCTTTGGTCATGTGCAGGAACAGCCATAACCATCCCACTCCCATAATCTGCAATTACAAAATTTCCAACCCATACTGGAATTTTTTCTTTATTAACAGGATTTATTGCATATGCTCCTGTAAACACTCCTTCTTTTTCCAACTCTTCCATATCTTTTTTACTTGTTGATTTTATTTTTTTTAAAAATCTTTCAACTTCTTTTTTTTGTTTTTTTGTTACTAAATCCATTAACTCTGGGTGCTGAGCAGAAATAACCATAAATGTAACACCAAAAATTGTGTCTGGACGAGTTGTAAAAATAGGCCATTTTTTTCCATTAATCTCAAAATAAATTTCAGTCCCATAACTTTTTCCTATCCAATTTTTCTGCATTGCTTTAACATCTTCTGTCCAGTTTTTTAAATCACCAATTTTATCATTTAACTCTTCTGCATAATCTGTTATTCTAAAGAACCATTGTTCCAAATATCTCGTCTCTATTTTTGTATCTTCATGTCTCCAACATTTTCCATTATGAACTTGCTCATTTGCCAAAACAGTATTGCATTTAGGACACCAATTAACAGGTGCTTTTTTCCTATAAGCTAATCCTTTCTCGTACATCTTAAGAAAAATCCATTGGTCCCATTTATAATAATCTGGGGTAGAAGTTTTTATTATTCTGCTCCAGTCATAACTCAATCCTAATTCTTTTTGCTGTCTTATGAAATTCTCAATTGATTTTTCTGTATATTCTCTAGGATGAATTCCTGCTTTAATTGCTGCATTTTCTGCAGGCAATCCCAAACTATCATAACCCATAGGATAAAGAACATTAAATCCATTCATCCGTTTAAACCGCGCATATCTATCTCCAACAACATAATTAAAAGCATGTCCCATATGCAAACCAGAAGCAGAAGGATAAGGAAACATCTCAAGAATATAAAACTTTTTTTTCTTGCTTTCTTTTACCTCAAAAATCTTTTTTTCTTCCCATCTCTTTTGCCATTTTTTTTCTATTGCTTTAAAATCATAATCCATAAATATCCTAAAGAAATCTCATTTATATTGTTTACTAAATTTAAAGGATTAATAAGAATAATTAATCAACATAGGTTTCAGTTAATATAGGTTTAATTTTAAATTGTGTTATGATTAACAATACTTTAGGGGGCGGGTGGTCGGTGGGATTAGTGGAGGGACTGTGGCTTTTAACCAAACTTATAAAAACCATTTTTGCTTTTAAAAATCATGGAAAAAATACAGGCACATTTAACAGGACAGATTATCTCAAGCAATTCTTCTGAAGCTAAATTTCTCTGCAAAAAAAATTCATTTGGAGAAATAGTCGAGGAAAAAATCCATTATTCATTAGCAGAGGCTTTATTCCTAGTTGAAAAGGGAAAAATGGAAATATCCTCCTCAAGAAACAAAAAAATTCCAAAAAAAGAATTGCTAAATAAATTCCAGAAAATAGACAAAAGATTCCAGATTAAATATTCTGTTTTTAAAAATCTGCGGGAAAAAGGGTATGTTGTGAAGACAGCATTAAAATTTGGTGCAGACTTTAGAGTTTATGAAAAAGGAACAAAACCAGGGAAAAAACATGCAAAATGGATTGTATTTGTGGATTTTGAGAATAATAAATTTACATGGCATGAATTCTCTGCAAAAAACAGAGTTGCACATTCAACAAAAAAGAATTTGCTCTTGGCAATTGTAGACGAAGAAAACAGCATCACATATTATGAAGTTAGTTGGGTAAAACCATAAAAATATTTATAATCTCTAATACTTTTTTCCTATCATGCCCCAACAAGATACCTCAGAAATAAAAGAAAAAATACTTTCTGTATTAAGAAGAAGAGGTCCGAGTCTCCCAGTTCATATAGCAAATGAAATAAAAACAAGCATATTGTTCGCATCAGCTTTTCTTTCTGAATTAGTTGCTGAAAAAAAAATAAGAATGAGTTATTTAAGAGTTGGGAATTCTCCTTTATATTTTATTCCAGGACAGGAATATTCTCTAGAGAAATTTTCGCAATATCTCCAAAGCAAAGAGAAAGACGCTTTCTCCTTATTAAAAGAAAAAAAATTTCTAATAGATTCCCGTCAAGAACCAGCAATTCAAGTAGCATTAAGAGTAATCAAAGATTTTGCAAGACCTTTCAAAAGAGAAGATAAGATTATCTGGAGATATTACAAAATTCCCGAATCTGAATTTAAAATGAAAATTCCAGTAATTCAAATTCCTAGCGAAGAGGGGGATAAACAAAAAGAAATAGATAAAGAATTGAGTATTTTTGATAAAAAAACTGAAAAGAAAAAAGTCAAGAAAACTCCAATAAAGAAAAAAAAATCTAAAAAAACTGCTATACAACAGAAAAAAAATGAAAAATTTTTCAGTAAAGTAAAAGAATTTCTAACAGAAAAGAAAATAGAAATCTTAGATATTGAAAATTTCAGTAAAAATGACTTGGTTTTAAGAATCATGGAAAACAGAGAAGAAAAAACTCTAATAGCATTTAATAAAAAAAGAATAACAGAAGCCGACATTTTAAAGGCATACAAGAGGGCTTCAGAGTTAAATCTCCCTTATATTATTCTTAGTTTGGGAGAAGCCCCTAAAAAATTGGGCAATCTTCTAAAAGCTATAAAAAATTTAGATAAAATAGAAAAACTGGAATAAATTAATTTTCATCTATTATATCTGAAATTTCTCTTCTTGTTTCTCTTCTCTAAATTGAAGTGAATCTGAATATTTGTTCGGTATGCCGTACCATTCTCACAATAAATTTCTCCAATATATTGGTCTTCTTGGTCTTCCATTTTTCCTTCTTATATTTATTTTGCCAGACTAATCAAAGAGCCTTTAATCATCCAAAAAATTTTTCAGAAATAAAAGCCCTGCACTGAATTAGTACTGGACTTCAAATTTAGCTAATGCTACTTTAGATTTTGATAAACAAAAACAAAGTAACAAATTCATACTTCTTTTAGAATTTTAAACCTTAAATATTTTTGCAAGATTAACAAAAACCTTTAAAAAACAAAATTGATTCTCCTTAGCATGGGAAAAATAAAATCGAAGGTAATAAAGAAATCTGCAAAAGCTTTATTGGAAAAAGAAATTGAATTCACAGATGATTTTGAAAAAAACAAAAAGATACTAAAAGATACTATGCCAAGCAAAAAATTAAGAAACAAACTTGCAGGATATTTTGTCAGATTAAAAAAACAGAAAAACAAACTTCCTAATTCTTCACCTGAAAATTTTTAAAGCAGTTAATTCTATTAATTTTGTCTCTGTAGCTCAGAGTTAGAGCGCTGCTCTCATGAAATTTATCTGTTTGGGATAGGCAGAGGTCGAGGGTTAAATTCCCTCCAGAGACATTTTAATTTTTTCAGCATATTCTTTCTCCTGCCCCTCTTTGTATTTCTTTGTAGGCCAAAAATTAGCCATTCCGTCATCAAGCCATCTTGGAACTAAGTGAAGATGAAAATGAGGTACATCAATTCCTACAACACAAAGCACTACATAATCAGATTTTAATGCTTCTTTAATAGCAGCCACTAACTTCTTTGATTTTATCATTAAATGACTTAAAATATTATCAGGAACATCATAAAACCATTGATAATGCTCCTTAGGAATAATTAAAGTATGGCCATAATTAACAGGATTAATATCAAGAAAGGCTAAAACTAAATCATCCTCATAAATCTTGCTAGCAGGAATTTCTCCTCTTACAATTTTGCAGAATATACAATCTTCATCCATACAAAAAATAAATAGAAATAGTTTAAAGATTTTTCGTATCTCAAACCCTATTTAAAACACAATTACAATTAATAATAAAATAAAAATAAAAAGATTATTTATCTTCTTTTTTTCTTTTTCTTAGTTGTCTTTTTCTTGCTCACCTTCTTTTTTGTAGTCTTTTTCTTTGCTTTTTTCTTTTTCGGCATTTTTCACCTCACTTTTTAATTGATTATATTAAGAATCAATTGTTTAAAAATTCTTCGGTGGAAATTTTTTAAAGTGACTGATTTCCCGACGGGAAAAAAGAAGTAATTTTATTTCTTTCGTGTATTAACAATTCTACCTAATTTTAATATATGTTCCTCTCCATTAATAGCTTTTCTCAGAGATTCTTTTAGGGCTTTTATTTTTATTCTTACTTGTTCTCCTGTGTCTCTCCACCTGACAGTTACATCATGCTTCTGCAAAGTTTTTTCATCTATAGTTATACAAAAAGGTGTTCCGATCTCATCGTTTCTTGCATATCTTCTTCCAATACTCCCAGACTGATCATAATTAATATTCCATTCCTGCCTGAGTTCTTCAACAATCTCTTCTGAAATTTTTTCAAAATCTTTTCTTTTGACAATTGGAAAAACAGCAGCTTTAACAGGTGCGAGTTTTGGATGGATTTTCAAGACTATATTTTCTTTTGATTTGTCATAAAAAAAAGAATCAAACATAAATACAAGAAAAGCCCTGTCAACCCCCAAACTAGGTTCGCAAATAACCTGCGGAATAATTTTCTGTTTGCTTCCCTCGTCAAAAATTCGCAAATCTTTTTTTGAAAATTTCTCATGCTGATTTAAATCAAAAGTTCCTCTATCTGCAATTCCTTCTAATTCTTTCCAGCCAAAAGGGAAGTGATATTCCAAATCCCAACAATCAGTAGAATAATGTGCAAGTTCATCTTTTTTATGTTGCCTTAAACGAAAATTCTCTGGATTTGCTCCTAAACTCTTGAACCATATAAATTCTGTTGCAAGCCAGTAAGCATGCCAGTCTTTTTTTATAATTCCTTTTTTTAAAGCATCCTTTATTTTCATTTTTATAGGTTCTTCTTCTTTATTCTGTGCTTCAGCAGAATAAATTAAAATTTCAACAGAAGGAATTGGATAAGGACAGGGTTGATTTTCTGATGTAAAATATTCTAGCTCCATTTGCTCAAATTCTCTGCTTCTAAATAAAAAATCTCTTGGAGCAATCTCATTTCTAAATACTTTCCCAATCTGTGCTATACCAAAAGGAAGTTTCATTCTTGTATTATCATAAACTGATTTAAAATTCGTAAATATAAGCTGAGCTGTTTCTGGCCTAAGAAAAGCTTTTCCTTTATCTCCAACGTTCGTTTCAAACATCAACTGAATATTTTTTGCAGTTTTCTCGTCGTAATCCCCTCCACATTCGCATTTGACTTTTCCAAGTTCATGCCTATCAATTTTTGCTGGCTTTTTGCACTTTTTGCAGATAACAAGAACATCGTTAAAATTATCTGTATGTCCTGACGCTTTCCAGACCTCAGGAGAAGTTATTATGCTTCCATCTATCCCAACCATATCTCCTCTCTGAACAACATGAAACTTCCACCATTCATCTTTTAAATTATTTTTTAATCCAGTTCCCAAATGTCCGAAATCCCAAAAACCCGAAAGACCCCCATAAATCTCTCCAGACAAGTATACAAATCCTTTTCTCTTACAGAATATTGCAAGTTCTTCAATAGATATTTTCTTTTTTTCGAGTTGAAAAGAATCTACAATTTCTTTTTTTGGAGAATCTTTTTTATCTTCTTTCTCCAAAATATTCTTCATGTTCTTTTCAGCATCTTTCCTTGTCTTTCCTAAATACCCTAAACAGATAGATTTTACTTTTCCGCCAATCCTTTTTGATTTTTGAAGATAATAATAATCTTTCCCATGAATTCTCTTTTTAACAATAAAAGCCATTAATTAGTAACTACAAATAAATTTTTAAATATTTCGTTATGCACTACTAACAGATTTCCCTTCTCTCTTAAAGAGATGGAATTTCCTTTTAAGAATAAAGAATACCACTATTGCTACAATCAACACCAATACAACAATTACAGCTGCTTCTCCTGCTGGACCTATGTTCTCAAAAATAAGGAAACCTGTAGGTGCAGTAAGAACAATTTTTTCCTGAACAGAAGATACATACTGTTTTAAATTTAAATCAGTCATTAATGTAAGATTTCCTTCAAGAGATTCATTGATATACATCCTTGTCCTGAATCTATCAATTGAGTTAGCAGACAGAGTTTTATTTTCAGAGACATTAGCAACTTGCTGATTATTTGAATCAAGCAAGAAGAATTTTAATTCAACTTGTTGCTCCTCTCCCAAAAGCTCTTCCATAGAATAACTAATTCTTATTCTATCTGCTCTTGTTCTTTCAACTTCTGAAATGTTAAAAGATACTCTTTTCTTGATTACATGCACCATAAAATTTGAAGTCTCCGCACAATCAGAACAATGAACCAATATTGCAAAAGAATAATTTCCTTCTTCTGCATCTTCAGGAACATGCAAGGAAAAATTGAAGCTTTCTTCAGCTCCAGGATTTATTGTTTTAACCTGCTCTGAAAGAGAAAGCCAAGCAAACTCGTTACCAGAATCTTCCAATTTACATTCATTAGCAGAAACTTCCCCTTTGTTAAGAATAGTTAAAATAATATTTTTTGAATTTAATGGATTAATTGTAATAGGCTCTATTTTATAAGCAGTTAATTCAGGTGTAGCAGGTGTGGTAACAATAATTGGTTCTTCACTTTCTTCTTCAATTACTTCTTCTGGCTCTTCTGTTTCATTTTCTTCTGATTCCTCAACCCCTTCTTCTATGATGCAAGCCCCGTCAACACATATATAATCAGCATCACA
>JAFCEV010000041.1:2933-4367 GCA_017608985.1 Candidatus Pacearchaeota archaeon | reverse complement strand
ACTCTTGGAGAAAAATATGAAAAAAAAATGATGAATCAAAACAAAGCTATAAAATTAAAGAAATTTAATTTTACTTTTGTTAGAAATCCTTATAGCAGAGTGGTAAGCGGTTATAAATTTCTAACTCCGAGAAAAGATTTTTGGGAAAAATTTGGTATGAAAAAAGATTTGAGTTTTGAAGAGTATGTTGATATAGTATGCAAAATTAAAAACAGAGATGCAAATGAACATTTTAAAATTCTTTCAGAACATCATAAAATAAATGGAAAATTAGATTATTTTCATTTTATTGGTAAATTAGAAAATATAGAGGAAGATTTTGCGAAACTATGCAAAATGCTTGGAATAAAAAAGATTAAGATGAAACATGAAAATAAAACAAAACATAAACATTGGGAAGAATATTATACTCCAGAATTAAAAGAAAAAGTTTATAGGAAATATAAAAAAGATTTTGAAAATTTTTGTTATAAAAAATGAATAAGTTAAATTTAGGTTGTGGAAGAAATATAAAGAAGGAATGGGTAAATTTAGATATTGTTAAAAAGAAAGGTGTTGATATTGTTTGGGACTTGGATAAAATACCCTATCCTTTTGAAGACAATGAATTTGATGAAATACTTGCTGAGATGGTTTTAGAACATACAATGAAACCTGAAGAAGCGTTAAGAGAATTATGGAGAATTTCTAAAAAAAATGCAAGAATAACCCTTATTGTACCACATTTCTCAAATTGGCAGGCTTGGGGAGATATAACCCACAGAAGAGCATTTAATTCAACTTCATTATTTGCATTTTCTAACAAGGCTTCTCATAGAAGTAGTACGTCTCTTTTAAATCAGAATAAAGAAAGATTTGATATTAATACAAAAATAAAATTTGGAAGAATATTGAAATCTTTAGGTTTTGAGTATTTTTTTAATTTAAATAACTATTCTCGAAGTTTTTACGAGAGAAACCTTGCATATATTTTTCCTGCCGAAAGCATTGTATTTCACCTCAAAACAGTAAAATGAATAGTAGTTCTAAGATTTATATGAATTGTAAGGATATAGAAGAAGTTAAAACATTCTTTCCAATAAAAATCTTGATAGAAAAATTCAATATAAAAATTGTCAATTCTCCAAGAGAAGCAGACTTAATTATTGAATTCATTAATCGAGAAAATAAAAAGAAGTTGAGAGATAATAAAAAATACCTAATAATTGCTGGAGACAATCTTGATTTTAAAAAAAATCTTTTTAGTTTTATGGAATCTTGTTTACATAGAATTGGATTAAAAGATAAGAAGTATAAAATTATGGATAGGCTTGATAGATTACTTCCAAAAAAAGTTTCTAGCATTCCAGTATGTTCTTTTTTTCCAAAATACGACAAAATTATAAAAAAAATTCCGAGAAATAAAAATTATTTTTTTATAACTACAAATAAAAT
>JAFCEV010000041.1:0-2874 GCA_017608985.1 Candidatus Pacearchaeota archaeon | reverse complement strand
GTAAGAATTTTATTTCTATACCTTTGTTCATACAGGATTATTTTTATGATTTAAAAAAATTATTAAAAAAGAAAGTCCCTTCTGATTTGGACATTAAAAAGAAAAAATTTTGTGCTTTTGTTGTTTCTAGCAATTCCTCCCGCGAAAGAGTTAAATTTTTTAAGATATTATCTAAATACAAAAAAGTTGATTCTTATGGAAAAGTTATGAATAATATGGGAGATATTATACAAAAAAAAGAATGGAAAAGTAATTCAGATTTATTTAAAAAATACAAATTCGTAATTTGTTTTGAGAATAGTTTTGCTAAGGACTATATTACAGAAAAACTCCCGAATGTGATGTTTGCAAATACTATTCCAATATATAGAGGTGCACCTAACATCAGAGAATATTTTAATACAAATTCATTTATCAATTATGACGATTATGGATCTTATGGGGAAATGATTAAGAAAATTATTGAACTAGATAACGACAAGAAAAAATACAGGAAGTTTTTAAAACAGCCCTGGTTTAAGGATAATAAAATTCCTAAGAAGATAAAAAATAAGGAAAAAGAATTGATTAAATTTTATAAAAAGATTTTAAGAGAGTTATAATTTTACTTCATAAATTCCTCTAAAACCTTCATGAACAGAATCTATACTTATTTTTTCCGATTTTTTGTCCCATTTTGGGTGCAAATCACACCTTAGAGAGCTATTTCCAAAATCTTTTACATTTCTTTTAAGATATTTTGAATCAGGTAAAGAATAAAATCTTCCAATAATCCTTTTTTTATTTTCTTTAAAATCATAAAGAATTAATTTTCGGTAGTTTTTTGAATCAGGGTAGGTGTCAGTAATTAGGTATCTTTTGTTTGGAGAGAAGGAAGAATGTCCGTTCTCATTGTTTATATTTATTTTTTTTGTTTTTCCCGTCAAATCCTCAAAGAAGAAATAACTGACAGGTAGTATCCTCTTTCTGAGAGATTTTGGAATAATTCTTCTATAAATAGGAAGAAATTTTTTCAACATAATTTCTTTAAATTTATTTGTATCTTTCCGAATTTTTCCCAGTTGTTGTGAGATGCTTCCCCACCCAAAGAGAATATTATTATCTTTCCAATCAATATGTGAATAAAAACCGCTATCGGGAAAAAGGAATAAATTTTTTCCGTCCACATCTGCGGTGTACAAACGGGTGTGGAACAATTTTTCATCAATGTACCATCTGTGGAAAAAACAAAACCTTTTACCATCTGGACTGAAGGAAATGTGGTCTATCCAATGCTTTCCTTTTTCCATGGAATCAAGATAATTTGAATTTTTCAGATTATTTAAAGAAATCACTAATTTAGTTTTACCTGTTTTAAGATTTACTAAATAAACCCCATCTTTATCTGGAGCTTTCTCGTCAAAGAATCTGTCTGTTATACCAGGGTAACCATAACTACTTCTGACATCATATAGCCTAGAAAAATTTAAACTTAAGGCATATTCTCCAGAAGGATGGATTGAATAAATAGGAAAAGGAATAATTTTTTTCTTTTTTGTTTTGATGTCCATTATTATTGAGACAAATTTATTTTTTATTTTATCATTATAAATAATTTTATTTTCAAAATGAGGGGGCATCCATTGAAGCATGCATCCTTGCTGCCAACACCAGGCATTTGTTTTTGTAATTGTTTCTTGTTTCTTGTTTTTTAAATCAAATAAGATAACTTCCGCAGATTCTTTTTGTGAAGGATTGTGATCGATAAAAGAAGTTTTCAATCCAAGAAAGAACTTTTCTTTTTTATCCCAAGGACATAAATTATAATAGCCAAAAAAATGATGCTGATCTTTATGATTCAACCTTTTTATTTTTGTTTTTTGTTTTTTGTTTTTCATTTTCTACATACAAATTCCAATGCTTTTAAAGTTGCCTTTACGTCTTCATCAAAATTCCATTTTGAGACTATTTTTAGTGATTCTTTTCCCATGCTTTTTTTGAGATTATCATCTTCCAAAATCTTTTCCATTTTTTTTGATAAATTATTAATATCTCCAACTTTTACTATGAACCCATTTTTATTGTTTTTTACCAAGTCTTTTGAAGTTCCGACATTTTCCGAAGTTATTATTGGAAGCGAGAAATTCATTGCTTCGTTCATTGATTTTGGCGAAGGGTCGTAATCAGAAGGAATAACAAAAACGTCTGCAATTGAGTAAAAACTATATAATTCATTCCGATTTACTGAATCAAATAACTTAACATTAGATAATTTGTATTTTTTAGAGGATTCTCTTATTTTTTTTTCTTGACTTCCATTACCCACATAGATTAAATAAACCTTTTTTTTATTTTTAAGCATTTTATAAGCCTTTAATATATCAAGAACTCTCTTTCTAGGTTCAATTCTTCCCACATATAAGATTATTTTTGAATCTAATGGAAGACCTAGTCTTCTTTTTAGTTTATTTTTTCTTTTTTTCCCTTTCTTTGCCTGATCTTGAAAGAAATCATTATTTACAGCACAGGGATGAAAGAACAATTTTTCTCTTGAAACCCTCTGTGAAAGATAAAAATCTCTGCTTCTTGTATAACTGTATAAAAATGCTGATGGAAACTTAAAGAGAATTGGAAAAATTATGTTCTTAATTTTCTTTGCAATAGGAGAAGAATAATCAATAAAATCAATTTCCTCTCTGAAGATTATTGGTATTCTCAAGAGTTTAGCAGTAATTAAGGCAATTTTATGAATAAGTAGTTTATACCCATAGATTATAATGGCGTCAGGTTTATTCTCCTTTAAATAACTTATTATACTTAAATTCTTCTGATTGTTGTCTTTCTTAACGAATTTATAGGGGAAATTTAATTTGTTAAAGGGGTTTATTTTTTTAG
>JAFCEV010000040.1 GCA_017608985.1 Candidatus Pacearchaeota archaeon | reverse complement strand
AGGACCAAGAGATTCTATCTCAAAAAAGAAAAAAGATTTATATTTAATATTCGGAGCAGGCGGAAACAACAAATTCATGGAAGGAGATTTTGGTTTGCAATACGGGCCTGTTGCAATTGGAGTAAATGGAGGTAAAGGAAAGGATAAAAGAGTCAAGGAAATAACAACAGAACCCTCACCAAGAGGAATATATGGATATGGTACAGAAGATAATACAAATCTTAAAGTTCTTGGTCTTTCAGCTGAACTTCATCTCTTGCATAATAAAAAAATATCGCCTTTTGTAGGTGGAGGAATTAATAAATGGGATTATATCACAGAAATATCAGAACAACTAAGAAATACTAAGGATATAATAAAACAAAATACTAATTCAGTAGCAAAATCTGAAACTTCTTACAAAGGTTATGGAGGAATTAATTTTAATCTTGGAAAATCTAAGATTGGTCTTCAGGCTGGTCATGACAGCAAAGCCAAATTCTTTGCAGGAGCAAGATACTCTTTAAGATTAGGAAAATGAAAACATTAAAACTTTTATCACTATTAATATTCTCTCTTTTTTTAGTAAGCACTGTAAGTGCTATTGTTTATGGCACATTTGATGAGTCTGCAGATTATATATCAGAAGTGAGAGACTCTTTTGGTTATATAACTGGAGTAACAATAAATGAGGAGGTTAGTGTTAATTTTGAAGTTGTATTCGTTTTCCCCCTAGAAACTTTAAGTGTAACACTTTATGGTTCCTCTCTCCCTTTAGAAGGAGTAATTCTTCTTCCTGTTAATGAATATAGTTCTTATAATACTTATACAATTTCTAACTCTCTTGAAGCAGGAACTTATCAAATAGTAATTCTTGGTTCTGATACTATTGGAATAGATTTTAGTTATCTAACTCTAATAATAAACCCTGTTGAAGAACCGCAAAATCACGCTCCCACTCTATCTCCTATAAACGATAAGGTAGTAAAAGAGGGCGAATTATTAGAATTCATTATTTCAGCAACAGATGTTGACGGCGGAGATACTTTAACTTATTCAGCTTCTAATTTACCAACTGGAGCAATCCTTACTGATAATACTGATGGAACAGCAACTTTTTCATGGATTCCAGACTACACTCAATCTGGGACTTATAATGATGTAAGATTCATTGTTTCTGATGGAATAGATAGTGATTCAGAGACAATAACAATTACAGTTAAGGATGTTAATAGAAATCCAGAAATTGACCCAATTTCTGACCAGCAGATAAACGAAGGAGCTGACTATTCTTACCAAGTCATAGCAACCGATGCTGACGAAGATACTTTAACATATTATTTAATTCAAGAACTACAAGAACTAAAGTGGTTATCAATAAATCCAAGTTGCGGTTTAATAACAGGGACAGCACCAGAGGTTGATGAAGATACACCTTATAATATTAAAGTTAAGGTTTCAGATGGAAAAGGAGGTTATGATATACAGAGTTATATTTTAACTGTAAAAAATATCCCAGAACAACCAGAAGAACTTAGAATAATTTCAGAACCAAATACAGAAGTCAATGAAAATGAGTTTTATGAATATCAGGTTGAGGCTGAAGGGGGAGTCCAACCATATGAATTTTCAGTCACAGGCGCAGATTGGCTTTCAATTGATTCTCAAACAGGTCTTCTAACAGGAACAGCTCCTGAGATTGGTGAAAATGCTGATTTTAATATTGTTGTCAAAGTTACTGATGAAAACAGAAATTTTGCTGAGCAATCATACTCTCTAACAGTTAACGTTGCTGTAGACGAAGATGATGAAGAGAAAGAAAAGAAGAAAGAAGGTGAAGTAAGAGTTATAGGAGAAGACGCATTTGAAGAACAGGAATATTTAGACCAGTTCAACAAACCAAAAATAATCTATCTTGAAGATGATGATGAACCAGTGCAAAAATTAAACTGGTGGCAAAGATTGATTGCTTGGTTAAAGAAGATTTTTGGTTTTGATTAATTATATAATCCAACACAATTAAGTTTTTAATTCTTGAATTGTTCTAGAAAAATAAAAATGCAACCTAAAGAATATTATTCCAAGGCACAAGAACAAGCATCAAGAAATGAAGGATATTCCATGCTTATAAATTCTTATCTAAATGAGATAGAAGAAAATTCTGGTGAAATATCTGCTCATCCTCATAAATATGGACCTATTTTGGAAAAAATTAACAATATTATTTGTGAAGCAAGATCTAGATTAGACAAAGAATATTTTGAATTATTAGAAAACACTGCATTAGGAAAATTCTCTAAATTAGGAATTATTGATATAGAAGATATAGAATAAAATGCCTGAGATAACTGTCATATATGAAGGTAAGAGATGTGACGATAATAAATTTGTTGGAGACATGTATGATTTTCTTAGAAAAGAAGGGTTTAAAAAAAAGAAACTGGTTTCTATAAAAACAGAGTATCATATCCTCACAAAATTGGGAAAAATAAAATATACTTTTTCGCAAAATTTCAACCTTCCAAGTGAAGAAAGATTAGAAAGAATATTTAGGAAAATTATAGATAATTCTGAAATTAGAATCAAATGCATTGAAGGATTAGACAACGAAGATATTAAATATCAGATGGAAAATAAGTAAATAAGAGAACAAAAAAATTAATTTGACTAAGAAAATAAAAGGAATTAGTTCAAAAGAAATAGAGGACGTAGGTCTTTTTGGTGAAGGATTTTATAGAATTACTTCAGGATTATATCTTATTCCAAGAAGAATAAGAAAATTCTTAGAAGGAAAATATAATGATTACAAAAAATTATCAGAAAAAGATAAGAAAAATTATATGAAAGGGGTAACAGCAGGAGGCGTTGTAGATGTTTTAACAATTGTCGGAGCCAGTATAAAACTTCCAGAATATTTTTATATTCATTTGGCGACAAACATTATCTCCGGA
>JAFCEV010000011.1 GCA_017608985.1 Candidatus Pacearchaeota archaeon | reverse complement strand
AAAAAAAGAATTTTATAATAATAAATATGAAAAAGAAAAGCTGGATAACTCTTGCAGTTATTGGAATTGTAATACTCATCGCAGTTATAATATTAACCCGTTCTCATCCAGGAACCTCTGAAGAAATTGCAAAATGTATAGGAAAACATTCAGAATTATACATTCAATTAGGATGCTCTGCTTGTCAGGCTCAAGAGAATATGTTTGGAAAAAATACAAAATATTTGACAATAATAGATTGTTGGTTTGAAAGAGAGAAATGTTCAGGAATAGAATACACCCCCACATGGATAATAAAAGGAGAAAAATATACTGGAGTCCAATCTATTGAAACTCTGCAAAATTTAACAGGATGTAAATAAAATGCTAACCTTTTGGAGAATAACAACACTTGCTCTGGCAGATTCTGTTAATCCATGTGCTATTGCTGTATTAGCCATGATATTACTAGCTCTTTTAATTCAAGCTCCAGAAAAAAGAAAAAGAGTTTTGTGGGGTGGATTAGCATTTGTTATTGCGATTTATATTGGCTATTTAGTTTATGGAGTTATAATAATCCAATTTTTTAGATTATTTGCAGAATTTCTAAGAGAAAGTTCAGTTTATATTTTCAAAGGACTTGCAATTTTAGCTATGATTATTGGTGCTTTAAATATTAAAGATTTTTTTTATTATAAAAAAGGAGGAATTGCAACAGAAATGCCAATTGCCATGCGTCCAAAAGTCAAAAAGATTATTCACAGAATCACTTCTCCAACAGGTGCTTTTGTTATTGGATTTATAGTCACTTTATTTCTGCTGCCCTGTACAATAGGGCCATATATAGTTGCATCTGGTTTATTGTCTGAACTGGGAACACTGGGAGCCCTTCCCTGGCTTTTATATTACAATCTGCTATTTGTTATCCCTATGTTGATAATTGTCGGATTAATTTATTTTGGATTTACAAAAGTCAGCCAGGTTTCAGGTTGGAAAGAAAGAAACATCAGAAATCTGCACCTTATTGCAGGAATATTATTGTTTTTTGTAGGAGTGGCTCTATTAATGGGATGGATTTAATTTATAGTTTTCCAAGATATATTTTTTCCTTTTTCAGTTAATTGATAATAGGCTTTTTTAGGATAATAATCCCCTCTACTTCCATCATCTAGTTTCATAGCAGGTTTTTTAATCTGCTCAACCAATCCCTAATTTATTAAATCAATAGTTTTCCCGATTAATCCTCATTAAGAGAATTTAAAAATTATTGTGATATACTTGATTTTTTATAATTTTTCAGGAGTGGGAAACATTTAAATAATGTAAAAATGTATTATTTTTGTCTCATTTCGGTGAGACATTGGAAGGACAAGACTTCGGTTTCGTCCTTCCGCCTAATTTTTTGATTGCTTTTAGAACTTTATTATACAATTTATAATCATTTTAAAATAATAAAATCAAATAACGAAAGTTTTAAAAACTCTTAAATCTATACTTTTTTGTCTAACTTCGGTTAGACACTGGAGGGTTGAGACTTCGGTCTTTTCCCTCCGCCTTATAGTCATTTAACTTCGGTTAAGTGATAGGGATTGAACTTCGGTTTGATCCCACTTTATATTCTTTTAACTTTCAAAAGCTTTTTAATCTGATTATTTCTATCTTTTCTATGAAATCAATAAGACAACCTATAGTTACAATCTGTGGGCATGTTGATCATGGAAAAACATCTATCCTTGATTGTCTTAGAAACAGCTGTGTCCAAGAAGGTGAAAAAGGAGGCATAACTCAGAAAATCTCTTTTACCCTTTATCCCATGACTCAGTTAAAGACAGCCTGCCCACTCATAGATAAAAAAGGAATAAAACTCAACATTCCTGGCTTCTTACTGATTGACACTCCAGGACATGCTGCTTTTACAAATCTCAGAAAAAGAGGAGGAAGCCTGGCAGATTTAGCCATTTTAGTGATTGATATAAATGAAGGCATAAAACCACAAACAGCAGAAGTTATCCAGATATTAAAACTCCACAAAACTCCTTTTATAATTGCCCTGAATAAAATAGACAATATTTCTGGATGGAGAAAACAGCATGAAGATTTAAAAAAAGATATTGAATCCCAAACCCAGAATGTTAAACAGATTTTTGATGAAAGATATATGTCTTTAATAGGAGCTCTGCACAGCCATGGATTTGAAGCAGATTTGTTTTATAATATCTCTGACTTCACAAAAAAAATAGCCTTGATTCCCTGCTCTGCAAAAACAAAAGAAGGAATTCCTGAATTGATTATGGTGCTTTGCGGATTAAGCCAGAAATATCTGACAACCAGATTAATACTGGAAGAAGATGCAAAAGGAGTAATCCTTGAAGTAAAAAAAGAAAGAGCAACTAATTACATTGAAGCAATTCTATATGACGGAATTCTTTCAAAAAAAGATGAGATAGCTGTTGCAAATTTAGAAGCAGAACCAATTATCACAAAAATCAGGGTTCTCGAGGAAATAGAACCTCTGTGCTCCAGATTTAAACCAAAAGATAAAGTCCAGGCTTCAACTGGCTTAAGAATGCAAATTGTTGAAAAGGCAGATGTTCTTCCAGGCATGCCGTTTGTAATCTATAAAAGAGACAAAGAAAAAATAAAGGAAAGCTTCAAAAAAGAAATTTCTGAAAGCATCCAAACATCAAAACAAGGAATTATAGCAAAAGCAGATTCATTAGGAAGTTTAGAAGCACTATTAACAATGTTAAAACAAGAAAACATTCCTGTTGTAAAAGCAGGAATAGGAAACATAAATAAAACAGATATAATTTCTGCAAAAGCAAATCTAAAAATAAATGAACTGGATGCTGTAATTGTGGGATTTAATGTTTCAATAGATGAAGAAGCAAGACTCTCGCAAGCTCGGTCTGGTTCGTCTAAAAATAGCCAAACCAAAGAAATAAAAGGGAATATAAAAATATTAACAGACGATGTAATCTATAAATTAATTGAAGATTTAAATGAGTTCAGAAATGAAAAAAGAAAAGAGATTGAAAAGAAAAGAATGATGGGTTTGACAACTATCTGCAAATTAAAAATCCTTCACCAGTATGTTTTCAGGAATACAAAACCTGCCATTTTTGGAGTAAGGGTAGAAGCAGGAAAATTAATTTCTGGATTGAATTTAATAAATGAAAAAAATGAAAAAGTCGGAAAAATAAAAAACATCCAATCAGAAAACAAATCTGTGGAAGAAGCAAAAGAAGGAAGCGAGGTTGCAATTTCAATTCCAGGAACAAACTATGAAAGGCAGTTGAAAGACAAAGAGATTCTCTATTCAGAAATTTCAGAATCCCAGTTCAAAAATTTCAAAAAAAACAAGGACTTGCTCTCTCCAAATGAAATAAAAGTTCTTCAGGAAATTGCAGAGATAAAACGAAAGGAAAAAGCAGACTGGGGCGGTTAAACATAAATCATCTCTCCTCAATTCCCATATCTACCCAATCAGAATCTTCTGGAATATCAACATCCCAATCTTTAAATTCCCTGGCAGGTTTAATTTTTCCCTCTAAATCAATTCGTGGTCCTCCATGATAAGGAATAGAATATTTTTCACAGGCAACTTTATAGTCACAAAAATTACAATGAAACCCGTAAAAAGGAACAAAATTATCTTTGGTTATTCCTTCTGCAACTTCATCCAAAAGTTTTTTCAAATAATCATAATCTTTTTCACTTCTATATGTCTTGAATATTTTCCCAGTTCTTAGATGATAATACAATATTGCTCTCTCCATTCTGCCAAACAGTTTCCTGAAAGCATAACTATATAATGTGAATTGAGGATGCCTGTGTAATATAAAAGAATCTAAACCAGGAGAATGCTTATCTGTTTTATAATCTGTAACATAATGCCCTTTCAAGGTTTTGTCTATTCTGTCAAAAACTCCTCTTATTAAATGCCCGTTTATTTCAAAAGGCTCATCTCTTTTAACTCCAAAACTTTTTTCTATATCTATTGGAATTTGTCGTTCAGAATTATTAATATCTTTTTCAATGATGTGCCGCTTATAAAATCTCTGCAAAATCTCTCTTCCGAGATGCATATAACCAAAAAAAACACCCACAGGTTCTAATCCTAAATCAATATGACTTCCAATCCTAAGGACAAAATCATCTTTTAATTTATAGTCCCTAATTTTCAGATATTCTTTTTGTTTTCCTTTAACAAAATCTCCTGCAATAGTTCCTGTCCAATAATAGTTCCAATATTTAGAAAAACTCTCTGAAGATTGGAAGTTTTTTTTATAGAATTGCTCCAGCATATAATGGATTGTTTTCCCAAATACCATTCTGACATTTAAAGGAACTTTCTCATGTTTTACATATTTTAAAAAATAAGCTAAACTACAGCCCTTGTAAGTTGTAATTTTAGTAGCGCTTAATTTTCCTACATTGGCCATAGTTCAGTTATAAAAAGCTCATTTATAATCATTTCCGTATTTCAGTAGAAAGTTTAAAAATATTAAGCTCTTATTATAAAAATGGCAGATATAATACTTAAAATAATTGTTCTCAGCATTGGGCTTTTCGCTCTGATAGAAAGTATAGCCATAATGCTTCTTCCAAAACAAATGCTTGAAATAGGAAAAAAATGGATGAAACACGTTAAGCATATGAGAAAAATTGCAATTATAGAATTTGTCGTTGCACTCCTATTTGTGTTAATAGCAATATTTCTTCTATGATAAGAAGATTTAAAAAATCACTTTTTCACACCATATATTTTAAACACATGCCCGGGTACATATAAGCCCATAAATTCTCAATACAAATCTTTATTATAAAAATTCTCGTCCTGAACCAACACTTTTAAAAACCTTCCAAAATATTGATAATCATGTTTAAAATAAATATCGGAACCAAAGAAGGGAAAACATATAAATTAGAAACAGAATCAGAAACTCTTTTAGAAAAATCATTACATGATAAAATCCAGGGCAAAGATATTTCTCCTGACTTGGAAGGCTATGAATTTGAAATAACAGGTGCAAGTGACATAGCAGGATTTCCAGCTTTGGAAAATATAGAAGGAATTAGAAGAAAAAAAGTTCTTTTAGGTTATGGAAAAGGCATGAAAAAGCGCCCGAGAAGAGAAGGAAAAAAGAAACATTCAACCACAAAACCAAAAGGGCTTCGCTTGAGAAAAACTGTCTGTGGCAGAGTCATCTCACCAGAGATTGTCCAGATTAATTTGAAAATTCTTAAAGAAGGCAATAAAAAACTTTCTGAGGTTTTTCCAGAGCAAAACAAATCTAAGGAAGCAGAACCAAAACCTGAACAGCCTACACAAGAAGAACCAGAAAAAGATTAAACAAGAAAAGAAAAAATCTTTTTTAAAAAAACCAAAATCTTACCAAAAATCAGAATTTATTAAATCAAGAGAGCCCTTATACACTTCAGTGACAAAAACAAAAGAAGAGGAAGAAAAACCTGGAAAATCCCTTCATAAATCTATAACCGGAAAATCAGAAGAAAAAGAATCTGAAAACATAATTAAAGATATGGTTGGAAAAGAAAGAGAAGACGGAAAATTTGATTAATAAATATCTTTAAAAACTATTTCTTCAATCTAATTTCATGAATAAAGAACTACCAGAGCTCAATATCGGCGTTGTTGGGCACATTGACCACGGAAAAACAACTTTACTCAATCAGCTTACTGGAAAGTTCACAGACACACATTCTGAAGAATTGAAAAGAGGAATTACAATAAAATTAGGTTATGCGGACATGACTATCTACAAAGATGGAAACAATTACAATATAAAAAAGAAAGGAACTGCCCAGAGATATGTCAGTTTCATAGATGCTCCTGGACACGAGATGCTCATGGCTACAATGCTTTCAGGTGCTGCAATAATTGATGCTGCAATTTTAGTCATAGCTGCAAATGAAGGTATAAAACCCCAGACAAGAGAACACTTCATGGCACTGCAAGCAAAAAAAATAAATAATATAATAGTTGTACAGAATAAGATTGACTTAGTAAGCAAGGAACAGGCACTCAAAAATTATAAAGAAATTAAAGAATTTCTTAAAGGAAGCTTATCTGAGAATGCTCCGATAATTCCTGTTTCTGCACAGCAGGGAATAAACATTGACAAAATCCTGGAAGAATTATGTAAATTAAAAATTCCGGAAAGAGATGCGACAAGCAAACCAGTCTTCTTAATTGCAAGAAGTTTTGATATAAATAAACCAGGCACAGAAATTAAAAATTTAAAAGGAGGAGTATTAGGAGGAATTTTAAGAAAAGGAAAATTAAAAGTCGGGAATGAAATTGAAATAAAACCAGGATTAAGTATCAAAAAAGCAAATCAGCAGATTTATGAGACTCTGACAACTAAAATTCTTTCCCTGCATAAAGGAAATCAATTAGTTAAAGAAGTTTCTCCTGGAGCAAGCATTTCAATAGAAACAGAACTTGATCCTTTTTTAACAAAAGCAGATTCTTTGACAGGCTGTTTAGTCTCAACAAAAGGAAATCTTCCTGAAATCAATTATGTGATAAAAATAAAAGCTAATTTATTTAAAGAAGTTTTGGGAACAGCAGAACATAAAAAAGTAGAACCAATAAAAACAAAAGAAATGCTGATGTTGAGTGTAAATACAACAATTACAGTTGGAATAATTGAAAAAATAAGTGGAGATGAGTTAGAATTATCTCTGAATATACCTATTGTTTCATTAAAAGGAGACAATGTCGGCATTGCAAGAAACATTCAAGGACATTGGAGGTTGATTGGTTTTGGTGAGATTATTTGATAGAGAAATTTAGAATATTAATAACTGCTATCGTGTAATCGAATAGAGATAATTCAATAGCGACAAATATTATCAATTACTAGCGACTTTTGATTTATCGAGTTGAGATAATAGAATAAGATTTATAAACTATCTTTTATTATAATTTCTATGAGAAGGTTTGCAATACTCTTAATAATGTTATTACTTCTGGTTAACATAGCAGGATTTGTATTAGCAACTCAAGAAGAAAATGCGATTAGTGTTAATACCCAAGAAAATAATAGTGGAGAAGACACACAAATTCAAAATCAGAAAAATAACAGCAGTGAAGAAACAAATCTTCAAAATGCAATTAAATCTCATCACATAGAATTAACACCTGGTCAAGTAGAGAAAATAAAAAATATCAAAAATAAAATAAATGTTTATCTAAATGCTACAGAATGTCCTGAAAACTGCACCTGCTCTGGCTCTACTGTAAAATGCTGGTTAAATGGACAAAGAACAATGACAGTTGTTGCAGGAAAGTCGGGAAATATTATTGTTCAGGTTAAAGGAGTAAATGCTTCAACAAACGCAACCCTGTATAAATCAGAAGGAAAACTTTACGGAGTTTTTAAAGGAAATGAAACTAAAAGAATTATGACTCCTGAGCAGGTTCAGGAAAAAATAAGAGAAAGAAAACAGGTGAGATGGGAAAGTCATAACATAACTTTAGATGAAGAAGGATATTACAAAGTACAGAGCAAAAAGAAAGCAAGATTATTTTTTATATTCCCAGTAAAAGAAAAGGTAAGAACACAACTCAATGCTGAAACAGGAGAGATTGTTAGAATTAGAAATCCTTGGTGGGGATTTTTAGCTAGAGATGTAAAAGAAACTCTTTTAGGTACAAGTTGCGGAACAGTAAGTCCAGATTCAAGAGATGAATGCTGTGTAAACAAAGGCTATGATGTCTGGGACGCAGAAGCTGGAGAATGTATTTTTTCTGAAGAATAATTTACTATTTTTAAAAGAATAAAAAGTCTTAAATATAATCGTAGGTCTGAAAGTTTATGGTAAATAATTACAAATGTATATTTAATATAACTTATTTTAGAAAACATGCGCTTCTAAAATGCGTAATGCCTGCTGATACCACTAAATATAATATTCCTGATTTTAAAGTATTAGGCAGAGATTTAGAAGAAATAATTCACGGAATTTTGTCTATAAAAAATTTGCCCGAAGAGATATACCTTATAAGTTTAAAAAGTGAGGGAGTGGATGAAGAGATTTTTCCAGATATTAATGATTTATGCAACAGGTTAAATGAAACTGAAGGAAAAGAAATTTTCAAATTATTAACATAATATTTATAACCTCTTTTTCTTTTTTCAATTCTATGAAAGTATATTCTCACTCCAGATTAAACACATTCAAGCAGTGTCCTCTAAAATATAAATATAAATACATTGATAAAAAAATTCCAGACATTAAACAAACAATTGAATCTCATTTAGGAAGAGTTGTTCATTATACCTTGGAATGGATTTACAATAATGCAAAAGAGAACAAAATTCCTGCAATAGATGAAATAATCTCCTTTTACACAGAGAACTGGCAGGAAAATTATTCTGAAGATATTTTAATTGTAAAAGAAAGATTAACAAAAAACGATTATTTTAATATCGGCGTAGAATTTTTAGTCAGTTATTATAATGAAAATTATCCTTTTCAGGATGGAACTCTGGAATGTGAAAAAGAAATAATAATTAAATTAGACGAAGATGGAGAGTATAAAATAAGGGGATTCATTGACAGATTAGTTTATAATTTTGAAACAGGAGAATATGAAATCCATGATTACAAAACAGCAAATAATCTGCCTCAAAAAGAAGCAATAGATAATGACAGGCAGCTGGCTCTTTATGCAATTGCAGTAAAAGAAATGTTCGGACATGAGAAAGAAGTAAGATTAATCTGGCACTATCTCGCACATAACAAGAAAATTGATTCAACAAGAACAAATGAGCAGCTTGAGGAATTAAAAAGAGAGACTTTAGAGTTGATTAAAGAGATAGAAACAACAAAAGATTTTCCTCATAATAAATCTGTGCTTTGTGATTGGTGTGAATTCCGCCCCAGTTGCAGGGCATGGAGAGAGACATGAAAAATTTAGTTAAAAAATTAGCACTTATCAGCATATTGACTTTTCCTGCATTTTTTAATAATATAAAAGCACAAACTCCGGAAAAATTTCAATCCTCATCCCCATTCTCCTGAACTCTTACCAAATCAGTGACTTTATCACCTTGTGCGAGTTTGACGACACGAACTCCTTGTGTTGCACGTCCCATTACTCTTATGTTTTTCAGTGAAGTTCGAATTACAATTCCTTTTGCAGTTGTAATAATTATGCTGTCCTTGTCATTCACAGAAACAGTTGTAACTACATCTCCTGTTTTTGCTGAGGTTTTGACATTAATAACTCCTTTTCCTGCCCTTGCTGTTTTTCTATAATTCTTAACATATGTTCTCTTTCCATAACCCTTTTCGGTAATTGTCAATATTGCCTGGGTATCTAAAAGCTCAAGACTTACAACATTGTCTCCTTTATCTAGTTTGATTCCTGTAACACCATAACTTTGTCTTCCCATATCTCTTACAGAATCAGCATCAAATCTAATTGCTTTTCCTTTCTGAGTTGCAAGCAGAACTTCATATCCTTTAGTTTGGCTACCAGACGAACTAGCTAAAGGCTCCGCCTTTTGTCTTTTCACAATCTCAACACCAATCAAAAAATCAGAATTATCTGCAGGAAGATTAACAGCTTTAATACCAGAAGCTCTTGGATGTGAAAAATGACTAAGTGCAATCTTTTTAACTATTCCTTTTTGAGTTGCCATGAACAAATAATCATCATCTCTAAACTCTTTTACAGCAATAACTTTTGTAATATTTTCATCTTTTAAATTCAAAAGGTTTATCAAAGCTTTTCCTTTGCTATATCTTTCTGCACTTGGAATGTCATATGCTTTCAGCCACAAAACTCTTCCTCTTGTTGTAAAGAACATAAGATAATCATGAGTTGAGCAGGTAATTAACTGCTTTACAAAATCTCCTGTTGCTAAATTACTTCCAATATGTCCTTTTCCACCTCTTTTTTGCTCTCTATAATCCTTAACATCTATTCTCTTGCAATATCCTCTGTCAGTAATAGTCACAACAACATCTTTTTCCTGCACCAAATCTTTTTCAGAAATTTCAGACAACCTCTTCATAACCTGTGTTTTTCTTGCATCCCCGTATCTGCTCTTTAACTCATTAACTTCTTTCACAATGATTTTCAGCACTTCTTTAATATCTGCTAAAATTTTTTCAAATTCTGCTATTTTTTCTTTAAGTTCTTTAGATTCTTTTTTTAATTTATCAATTTCCAGAGAAGTCAGTTGCTGTAATTTAGTTTCTAAAACAGCCTGAGCCTGTTTTCTGGTAAGCCTGAATTTCTTGATTAATCCTTCAAGAGCTTCTGTAGTGTGCTTTGATTTTTTGATAAATGCTATAACTCCATCAATATTTTTTAGAGCAACTAATAAACCTTCAACAATTTCCTGTCTTTCCCTTGCTTTTTTAAGTTCATATTTTGTTCTGTTAGTAATCATTAATTTCCTGTACTTGACATACTCTTCAATAACCTGTTTCAAATTCAGAACTCTCGGCTGCCCATTAACTAAAGCCAGAAAATTAACATTAAATGAATCCTGAAGACGAGTATATTTGTAAAGAGCATTAATAACAAATTTTGGGTCTGCATCTTTCCGCAATTCAAGAACAATTCTTATTTTTCCTTTTGAAGATTCATCTCTTAAATCAGAAACATCTTTAATTTTTTTATTTTGAACCAGGTCTGCAATCTGCTGAACAAGAGTAACCTTATTTAACATATATGGAATCTCTGTAATAACAACTGCTTCTTTTTTCTTGATTGTTTCAGTAGCTAGTCTTCCTCTCATTATTAATTTTCCTCTGCCTGTCTTATACAACCCCTCCATATCTCCAAAAATAGTCCCACCTGTAGGAAAATCTGGGCCTGTAACAATCTTAGAAAGCTTTTCAATTGTTATATTTGGTTTTTTAATATATGCAACAATTGCCTCACAAACCTCTGTCAGATTATGAGGAGGAATACTAGTAGCCATTCCAACTGCAATACCAGCAGCACCATTCAGCATAAGTGCAGGCAATTTCCCGGGCAATAATTCTGGCTCTTTTATAGAATTGTCATAATTAGGGATAAAATTCACAGTATCCTTGTCAATGTCCTGCAACAGCTCTGAGGAAATAGGCATTAGCTTTACCTCACTATATCTCATTGCAGCAGGAGGGTCTCCGTCAATACTTCCAAAATTCCCTTGTCCAAACACAAGAGGATATCTCAGAGAAAAATCCTGAGCCATTCTAACCATTGCATCATAAACAGCAACATCACCATGAGGATGATACTTACCAATAACATCTCCCACAACACGTGCAGATTTCTTTGTAGCGGTATTCGGCTTTAACCCCATCTGGTTCATTGCATAAAGAATTCTCCTCTGAACAGGCTTCAGCCCATCTTCAACTGCAGGAATAGCACGAGAAACAATAACACTCATAGCATAATCTAAATATGCTTTTTTCATTTCTCCAGATACTTCTACATTAACTACTCCTTTCTCCATGTCTTTTAATTCAGCTTCATCTGGTTTTTTCGGTGTCATGATACTTCCTCTCCTTTTTCCTCCATTAATTTAATGAATTCATCTTCTGTTAATTTTTTTTGTTTAATATCTTCTCCTTCCCATCCGCATTTTCTACATTTCCAAATACCATTTTCTCCAATAACAACTTTAACATCCTCGCTGTCACACTTTGGGCATTTTCTGATTTTGAAGGTTTTATTCTTTGCTTTCGTTGAAGAATCTTTAGATTGCTTTGACGAGGTAGAAAATTTATTTTTCTGCCTTTCCCAGTCTGTCTTTGAATCATATCCTTCTAATATCCAATCTGGTGTTTTCATTTTTTCTTTAAGCATTTTTATACCTCTCCACTATCTCTATAGGAATATCTCCGCTTAATTCTTTTCTGCAGGAATCTTTATCCTCGTGATGTGTCGAAATCTCAATTATAACCGAATTTTCCAAACCGCTAAACCTATGCTTAACTCCCTGTTTAATTCTAGCGACATCTCCTTGCTTCATAATTTTTTCCTTACCTTTAATTTCCATTAAAACTATTCCAGACTCTACATAAAAAGTCTCGTCTTTATTTTTATGATAATACAAACTGCATCTTTTTCCCTTATCTAAACTCCAAACCTTTGAAACTTCTTTTGCCTCCATCTTAAACATCAAGCTCCGCATTATGTGCATTTTCTGATATAAAATCTTTTCTTCCTTGAACATCATCACCCATGAGCATTGAAAAAATCCTGTCAGCTTCAACAGCATCTTCAATATAAATTTTTTTTATTTTTCTTGTCTTTGGATTCATAGTTGTCTCCCAAAGTTGAGAAGAATCCATCTCTCCAAGCCCCTTAAACCTTGTGACATTCGTCGTGCTAAGTCTTTCTGTAAATTTCTTAAGCTCGTTGTCAGAATAAACATAATAGTCTTTTTTCTTTCTAACCCTGTATAAAGGAGGCAATGCCACATAAATATGTCCTTTTTTAATTAATTCGGGCATAAATCTAAAGAAGAAAGTCAATAAAAGAGTTTTAATATGCTCACCATCCACATCTGCATCTGTCATAATTATTATTTTTCCGTATCTCAATTTATTCAAATCAAATTGCTCTCCAACCCCTGTTCCAATTGCAGTAATCATATTCGCTATTTCTTCACTTGATAAAGCTCTGACAGGATTGGATTTTTCAACATTCAAAATCTTTCCTTTCAAAGGCAATATAGCCTGAATCTCTTTATTTCTGGCATCTTTGGCAGTTCCTGCAGCAGACAACCCCTCTACAATATAAAGTTCTGTATTCTCTGATTTTTTATTGGAACAGTCTGCTAATTTACCGGGCAAACCCCCCAAAGAAAATGCGTTTTTTCTCCTGATTAATTCTTTTGCTTTTTTAGCGGCCAGTCTTGCCTTGGCAGCCTCTGAAACTTTTGTGACAATCTTATTTGCAATAGAGGGATTTTCTTCAAAAAATTCAGACAAAGCAGAAGTTACAGCAGAATCTACAAACCCCTTGATTTCAGAATTTCCGAGTTTTGTTTTTGTCTGTCCTTCAAACTGGGGTTCAGGTATTTTTACACTGATTATTGATGTTAATCCTTCCCTAACATCATCTCCTGAAAGATTCCCGTTTTTCAACTGCCCCTTGCTCCTTGCATAATCATTAATAACCCTTGTTAAAGCTGTTTTAAATCCAGAAACATGAGTTCCACCTTCTATGGTATTGATAGTGTTTACAAAACCAAAAATATTATCCTGATAACTCTTGTTATATTGAATTGCAACATCCAAAATAGTTTCATTTGTTTCTCTTCTAAAATAAATCGGCTTATGGACAATTTCTTTGGATTTATTTATCCATTTAACAAATTCAATTAAACCGCCAGAAGCAAAAAATTCAATTTTCTTTTTATTTGCCTCATCCTCAAGAATTATTTTTAAACCAGGATTCAAAAATGTTATTTCCCTGAACCTTGTCTCTAAAATTTTATAATCAAATTCAACTGTAGAAAAAATTTCAGCATCAGGCCAAAAAGTTATGATTGTACCTGTATCCTTTGTTTTTCCAGTTACTTTTAATTTTGTTTTAGTTTTTCCTTTTGAATATTCCTGAGAGTATATGTTTCCGTCTCTTTTTATTTCAACAACCATCTTTTTAGATAATGCATTGACAACAGATATGCCAACCCCATGCAAACCCCCAGATATCATATATGATTTTTTATCAAATTTTCCTCCTGCATGAAGTTTTGTAAGTGCTAATTCAACTGCAGGAACTTTATAAACAGGATGTTTATCTACAGGAATACCTCTTCCATCATCTTCAATTGTTACAGAACCATCTCTATTCAAAGTAATTTTTATTTTCTTACAGTATCCTCCTAAAGCTTCATCTACGGAATTGTCAACAACTTCATAAATTAAATGATGTAATCCTGTCTTGCCAGTAGAGCCAATATACATGCTCGGTCTTTTCCTGATACCTTCCAATCCCTCTAATACTTTTATGGATTCTGCGCCATATGTTGATGCTTTCATTTTTCGATAGCTTTTGCTAAATGTTTAATTCTGAAATCAATTTTGGACAGAAAATCTGTCTCAGATTTCTTCTAATTTATACTAGAAAAAAGTCACTTTCCTTTATAAACTTTTCTACCCTAAAATTCATTTTACCGACGATAAAATTGGAAAAATCAGGCAATCTACTCAATCACAACAATATTTAAAAAAACCCGAACATCATCAAATTTATGAAGAAAATATTGGTTTTAACATTGATTTTATTATTAATTTTAATTATATCAGCAGTAATTTTAATAGCTCAATCAAAAGAATCTAACCTGTCTTATTATACTCATACAAAAGCCATATGCAATAAGACGAATTATTGTCAGGATTATTCTGTTTCCTGTGATGAAGAAAAAATTTTAATGATTACACCAATAACAGGTGCAGTAGTTCAGTTTCCAGAAGCATGGAAAGATCCGAGAAATGAAACTGAAAAAGAGTTATGTTGAAATGATTTTTAGTGCCTTTTAAGATACTAAAAAAGTCAATTGTTCCCTCCTTAAAAACTCGCGAATTTAAGAGGCAAACCATATTTTCTTTTTCTGATAATTAACATCAGAATCAGAATTTATAAGAATTTATACATTGAAAATTTATTTCAAAAGCTGCTTTATAAACTCTACATTCCTACATTTTTTCTTTCTTCTTCTTAGAAATCCACCTTACTTTTCTTCTTTTCATAGCCATGTTTTTTCTGCATTTTG
>JAFCEV010000039.1 GCA_017608985.1 Candidatus Pacearchaeota archaeon | reverse complement strand
CCTTATAGAATTAATTCTCCCTCTCACGGAGTCGGACTTGCATTTGAGCATTATTGCTTGTCAAGAGGAATAGTAGGATATAACGAAGAGAACAAAGTGATAAATCTTGTAAACAAGAGGGATTTAATAAAAATAGAGGATAAAGAAAAAATAAAAAGAATAAGAAAAAAATTAAACAATAATAATAAAAAACACACAGAACAGAGGATTTATGATAATATTCATGAAAAATTTAGATGTCCTGAATGCGGTTCGACAAAATATCATAAAGAAGGCGGATGTAGTGACCCTATTTGTGATTTTTGTAACTGGAGTAAAGGAACTTGCGGATAATTTTTTCTTAAACTATATTTCAAATTGCAATTATGTTTATAAATAAAAGTGGATTTTTTAATATGAATGACAATAAAATATAGTGGTAAAGTTTATGCAACAGATAATGATTTTAATGTTGTTGCTTTGGGTTTCTGGCCAAGTATTAATATAAAAAATAAAAAATTAAAAGATTTTTTTAAAAAAGAATTTGGGAGAACTTTTTTAGGAGGAAGTGAGCTTGTTGCATATGCACAATCTCTTGTTTCAAGAGGAATGGATTTTGATGGGTTGGAAAAAGATATTTTAGAAGATGCTGAAAATCCTGATAAAAAACATTTAAGAGATATTGTTTTTGGTAAAACCTCCACAGGAATTGGGAGAGGACATTCTTTAGGAGGATTAGCAGGAGTTGTTTTAGGAATGCACGGGACAAAGATGATTGATTCTGGATTAACAGGATTATGTTCTTCACGTTCATTAGTTACGAGTAGCAGAAGAAGGGAAACAGGATTAGGAGATATAATTATTCCTGAAAGTTTACAAAAACATCCTGAATTATTAAAAGAATATATGTGTGTGTCAGAAGAAGTTCTTGACTTAGCAAAAGATTTCAAAGAAAAATTTGGAAAAACAGGAGGTATTGAAACTTTTAATAAAGTTATTCCATACAATAATCCTGCTGATTTATTTATTGTCTTGCCTTTAGATACTTTATCTACAATTGTTTCAGAAGTAAGACAAGACGAATTAGAACTTAAAGGAGGAAGATTTATCCCAAAAGAACTCCATACTTTAGCAAAAGAATATTTTGACAGAATTACAAAAGAAATTGGGCAAGATATAATGTTTAAACAGAGGATAGAAGTTCCAAGAGATACATATCTTCATTATACTGTTTTTAAAAATCCTAATTACCCTAATTCTGCCTTAGAAGAAGGCGAGTTAAGAGGAATGCCCATTGAGCCAATAATTGTGGATTTTTATAAAAATCTTACCCCTGGATTTAGAAAAGCTCTCAATTCTTTAGAATATGTAATTAATTTAGCTAAAGAAGAAACAAATCCTGAAAAGTTATTAGAACTTTCTATGAGAGTAATGTACGAATTAAGAAGATTTTCCAACGAGCAAAATGAAAATATAAGAGTTAAAATAGCAGATAGTTTGTCTTGGAGAGTATGGTCTGAGCAAAAAAGACATGCAACTCTGAGGCAAAATGTTGAATCTGTCTATAGTGCTGCTCCAAGAGCTTCTGGAAATATAATGAAATTTTGGTCTATTATACAAGAAGCTTATAAAAAACAAGATTTGGAAAGTGCAAATAAGATAATTGGAGAAGTAGAAAAAAATATTATAATAGATGACAGATTAAAAAGAAAAAAGGAATTGATTCTGCCTTATTTATATCACACAGCAAAACAACTTGTACTTTATAACAAATTCAAAAAAAATCATATAGATGATAGAGATTCTCTTTATATTGTTCCAAAAAATATAAGAGTTAGAACTTTAGAAAATTATGATTTGGTTAATTTAATTAATTTAGAACTTCCATTGAGATTATGTGGAACATGTGAACCAGAAAGACAAGCAACTTCATGGAAAAAAAGAGAAAAGATATTAGAGGTTGTCCCTGAATTGAAAGAATTTTTACAACCCAAATGTAACACAGGATATTGTACAGAAGGAAAGCCTTGTGCATATATGGAGGATATTAGAGAATATAACATGGACTTGCATAAAGCTGTAAAAGAAGTTATGTTAGAGAAAGCTAAACAAAAACTTTTATAAATAAATTTTTTCTCAAGTTAAAATGGAAACAGTCAAAGAATTAACAAATGGCATTTTTAATGAATTTATTAATGAAGGGCTAGTATTAATTGATTTTTCTGCTGACTGGTGCATGCCTTGTTTGATGATGGCACCTGTATTAGAAGAATTGGCTGAAAAATTAAAAGGAAAACTGAAAATTGGCAAAATTGATGTCGGAGAAAATAAAGATATTGCACAAAAATTTGGAGTTAGTTCTATTCCTAATTTTATCTTGTTCAGGAACGGAAAAGTAATAGAGCAATTTGTGGGCTCAATGCCTGCTGAAGAACTTGAGAAAAAAATAAAAGAGCATTTGTAAAAGAATAATTTTTATTGATGTCTTGATTAATAGTTTAAATTAATAGATTATTTAATGTTTATTCTCCTGTTAGTTTTTGGTGAAGCAATAATTGGTTGTTTTTTAAGAATTCTTAGAGTTAATTAAATTTATAAATCTAATTTAATTTACTGAGATATGGCTCCGTAGCTCAGCCTGGCAGAGCACTGGACTTTTAATCGCGGGGAACCAAGGTTCCCTGAACGGTCTCCCCTCCCTTTCGGCACGGAAAGGCGAACACGAGAGAAGAAAGAAGAGATCCAGGTGTCGAGGGTTCAAATCCCTCCGGGGCCATCTTTTATTTTTTAGAATTAGGTATTAAAGCAAAGATTAGAGGAAACCTATTAAGGTATGATGAATAAATTTTTAGAATTTATAAAGAAAAAATGGTTTGAGATAATTTTTGCAATAATATCATGAGCTTTCTTGATACCCTTACTTATATCGGTAATGGCTTTGTTTAATAAGTAGCATCTGTTTAAAAAGTAGTTAATTTTTCTTACTTTTTGTGCAAAGCCCACCTCACCGGCTTTGTCACATCTTCGTCACTTTTTTAATTAAAAATTTAACTAAATTCTTCCTCCATAATAATGTATATGCCCTCTCCTTCTTCTTGATTTAAAAATTAAATATCTACCAATCATAAAGAAAATTATAATAATTATTAATCCAAGAAAAATTTTATTCATTAAAAAGATTAATCCTAATCCCCCCAAAACAACCAAGCCCACCAATTATTAATCCTAAGTTGTTGT
>JAFCEV010000010.1 GCA_017608985.1 Candidatus Pacearchaeota archaeon | reverse complement strand
TTCTGTCTAGCTCGTCTGAAAGCCAAGCCAAAGAAATTAAAAAAATAAAAAACTTGCAATGAATCATAATATTCTATTAAAAAATAAAAGAAAATTATTTTGTAAAAAATGTTTTGCTCATTACAAAAATCCGGAAACAAAGATTAAAAATAAAATGAAAATAATTATTTGTAAAGAATGTGGATATGTTAGTAGATGAATGATTAAGTAAATTTATTTATTATTTTCATATATTCTTTATTCAAACCACCTAACCTGAAAATGATTACTTTATCAAAACCTGCTCTTTTCACAAATTCCAAATCTTTTTCCAAATTCTTAGGAGAAAGAATAGGCTCATTGCCCAAAATTCCGGTTGCTATTGTTCCTAAAGAAATTGAATATGTAATTTTATCTTTAATTTGAAAAATTTTCTGTTTCCACTTTTTTGCATCTTCTTCACTTATGCAACTTGAATAAAACATCAAACTTTTCTCAACTTTGATATTATAATCTAATCCCAAGAATCTTGCATAATTTGAATATGCACCCCTAACATATTCTGCTGTTGTGATTCTCTTTTTGTTTTTCTCAATAAATTTCGTTATTAATTTTTTATTTTGTCTGAAATGAAAAATGTTTTTAATATACATGCTCCATCTTTTTCTAAGAGGTAACTCTAAATCTATTAACAGGTGATTTTTTATTCCATTAAGTTCATTGAATAACTCAATTAAATCTTCTTTATTTGAAAAAGGAGAAATCCAATAAGAATTTTGCACGATAGGCCAATATGCAACTTCTAAATCTTTTTTTATTTTTTTAGATTGTTCCTCAAATTTTTGAAATTCTTTAAGAGATTTAGCTGCAATGAATAATCTTGTCTTAAATTTAATTAATTTTAATTTATCTAAATTTTCTTTATTTGAAAATTCTTCATAAAATTCTATTTTCATAATTCAAATAAGATTAATATTTAACTCTTCTTAAACTTTCCAACTAACTCTATGAAATCTTCTTGTCCTAAGAAAACAGACCTGCAACAATATCTTTCCAGCCCTAGATCATCTAAGACTTTTTTTGGGGATTCTCCTGCTGCTACTCTTCTCTTATATTCTTTCCAAAGGTGTCCTATTGGCTTCCCGCAGCTGAAGCAACGAACTGGAATTATCATATTATAATTCTTAAAAGATTGTTTTTAAAACTTGTGATTAGTTAAATTTAAATAGGGTATTTATCTATAAAAAACGAGGTGGTGGCAATTCGCTCAGAGACTCGAGGGGTGGTTCCAAATTGCCTCGGCTCTAAGCTCACCTCAGAAGATTAATTCTGAGAAAATTAAGATGAAACAAGAAACTGCAATTGAATTAAAGCACGTGGAAAAATATTATGAAATGGGGCATAATGTTGTAAAAGCTCTTGATGGAGTAAATGCAAAAATAAACAAGGGCGATTTTATCGCAATACTTGGACCAAGCGGTTCTGGAAAAAGCACAATGATGAATATGATTGGTGCTCTGGACTTGCCTACAAAAGGATATATTCTTTTAGATGGAAAAAATATTTCACATTATGAGGAATCTGAACTTGCTCAATTAAGAGGCAGAAAAATTGGATTTGTATTCCAAACATTTAACCTAATTCCCACTCTAACTGTTGCTGAAAATATTGCTCTTCCTATGGTGTTCCAGAGAATTGGAAAAGAGGAAAAAGAAGCAAGGGTTGATAAGATATTAAGAGATGTTAGATTAACACACAGAAGAGACCATCTTTCTACTGAACTTTCAGGAGGAGAAAGGCAAAGAGTTGCTATTGGCAGAGCATTGGCAAATGAACCGGAGATAATCCTTGCTGATGAGCCCACAGGAAACCTGGACAGCAAAACAGGTTCTGAAATTATGAAACTATTTGTTGAATTAAATAAGAAAGGCAAAACAATAATATTAGTAACTCATGATTTAAACTTAAAAAAATATGCATCGAAAGTTTTAAAAATACGGGATGGAAGGTTGGAAGAGAGGAGAAAAAAATGAAAACTAAAATATTATTCACGTTATGCATGCTCTTAATCAGTTTAACATTTATCTCAGCTGTTTCAATAACAGATGTTACAAGTACTCCAGAAGAAGTTGCGCCAGGAGATGTTGTAAAAGTTAGTCTTGAAATAGAAAATATTTTTGAAGAAGATGTTAAAAATCTAAATGTTAAATTAGATTTATCAGAAGAAAATGTTCCTTTTGCACCTTATCAGTCAAGTTCTGAGAAATTTTTAGATGAACTTAATGATGGAGATAAAGAAGATTTTAATTTCAAACTGATAGTTCTCCCCTCAGCACACACAGGAATTTATAAAATACCTGTAAAAATCAGTTATAAAAACATTGATGGAAATGAATCAGAAAAACAAGAATTAATAAGTATTACTGTAAATTCAGAACCTGAATTAAAAATTTCCCTAGATGATTCAGCAGTATTAATTAGAGGAAAAGAAAATGAGTTTTCAATAAAAATAATCAATTCAGGACTTGCTGATGTAAAATTCTTATACGTTAGTATAAATAATGCAGCAAAACTAAAGATTATCTCTGAAAAAGAACAGTACATAGGAGATATAGACAGTGATGATTTTGATAGTGTAGAATATAGAGCTTATGTTGAAGAGGATGCCTCTAGTTCAATCTCTCTGCCTGTAACATTAAAATTCAGAGATTCAACAAATAAAGAATTCAGTGAAACCAGAATACTTACACTAAAAACTTATTCTCTTAAAGAAGCTCAGATGTTTGGGCTTGTTAAAAAACCTAATTTTATTCCTTACATCGTTGTCTCTGTGTTAGTAATAGCATATATTGTTTATAGAATTCTGAAAAAAAGAAAACTAAAAAAGAGCAGGAGTTAAGATGAAAGACTATTTCTTTCTTGCATTTAATAATCTCAAAAGAAGAAAACTGAGAAGCTGGCTGACTATGATTGGAATTTTCATAGGCATTGCTGCTGTGGTTGCCCTGATTTCTCTTGGACAAGGATTACAAGGATACTTAACAGAAACTTTTGAACAAATGGGGACAAATAAATTAATTGTTATGCCTGGAAGTGGAGTAGGTATGGGTATGATGACAAGTGCTGATAAATTAACTTCTAAAGATTTAGAGGTTATAGAAAAAACAAAAGGAGTTGATATGGCTACTGAAATGGTTTATGGTTCAAGTTTAATTAAATTCAAGGATGAAGTAAAGCCAGATTTTGTAATTGGGCTTCCTACAGATAAAACAGCCAATATCTTCAAAGAAATAAGTGGTTTTGAAACTATAGAAGGAAGGGATTTGAAAGAAGGTGACAAATATGATATTGTCATAGGTTATCTGGTTGCTAAAGATAATGGTTTTTTTGATAAAGGGGTTGATTTGAGGGATAAGATTATTATTCAGAATAAAGAATTTCAGGTTGTTGGAGTAATGGGAGAGATAGGCAACCCCTCAGATGATTCACAGGTTTATATCCCTCTCGAAACTGCCAAAGAAGTTTTTGATAAACATGATGAGATAGATGCTATTTATGTTCAATTAAAACCGGGTTATGAACCTGCTGATGTGGCAGAAAAGGTTAAAAATGAGTTGAGAGATTCTAGAGATGAAAAGGAAGGGGAAGAAACTTTTTCTGTTCAGACCTTTGAGCAATTACTCGAAACTTTTCAAGATGTTTTTGGAGTTGTGCAAGCAGTTTTGGTCGGAATTGCTGCAATTTCTTTGATTGTTGGAGGAATAGGAATTATGAATACAATGTATACTGCAGTTTTGGAAAGAACAAAAGAGATTGGAACAATGAAAGCTGTTGGTGCAAAAAATTCAGATGTTCTCCTCATATTTTTATTTGAATCAGGGCTTTTAGGATTGGTTGGAGGTACAATAGGCATCGGGATTGGAATCGGATTAGCCAAGGGTGTTGAATATGTTTTGAGCACGAGCGTGGGAAGTTTTTTACAAGCACACATTTCCTGGTATCTTATTCTGGGTTCTCTGGCATTTTCATTTATGATAGGAACTTTATCAGGAGTTTTTCCTGCAATGCAGGCTTCAAAACTAAAACCAGCTGATGCTTTACGTTACGAATGAATTTGTAATGTATCGCCAAATCTTTGATTTAAGCGTGAGATATGAATAATTCAAAAATAAACACAAATCTTTAAAAACCAGTTCCTCCTTTTTAATTCTTCAAAATTGGTGAAACATGAAAAAATGTATTTATTGCGGTGTTGAAATTCCTGATGAAAGCATAGTTGATTTCTGTGAAAACTGTGGAAAAAAAGTATGGGGAGAAAAGATGTATAATACTATTGTAATGAACATGAATAATGCGCGAAATAATGGAGATTTATGCCATAATAGAACTGACGAATCAGAATATTCTTCTAATTTAAATAATTAAAAGATAGTTTTTTAAATAAAACCTTTCTGGGTAATTTATGGTTAACAAGAAAAAAATAAGAAACAAAGGAAAATTCCAACTTAGTAGATATTTTCAAAAATTAAATGTCGGAGATCCTGTAGCGATTATAGGGGAAAATGCAATTAATACTAATTTTCCTAAAAAATTACAGGGAAGCACAGGAAAAATCAAAGGTAAGAGAGGTAAAGCATATATTGTTCAAATAAAAAATAAAAATAAGGAAAAAGAATTTTTAATAGAGCCAATACATTTAAAAAAAATAAAACAAAATAAATAAAATGATAAAAAGCAACAAATCATTAAGCATGGCGGAAGCAACAGAATATGCAAAGAAAAATCAAGAAACTGGAAAAGAATTAGTTAAATTTATAAAAAAATTCACTAAATTGAAAGTGCAAAAAGCCAAAGAATTAAGAAAAAAACTCAGGGAGTTAGAACTTTTAAAAATAAATGACAAGCATATATCAAAATTGATTGATTTTCTTCCTGATACCCAAGATGAACTTAATAAAGCTATTACAAACATTGATTTAAATGAAGATGAAAGAGAAAAAATACTCAATACAATTAAAGAGTTTAAATAGAAAAAATGAACAAAGAAGAATACGCAATAATCCTAGAATACTTACCAAATGGATATCCTCTGGAAAAGAAAATGATGCCTATAGCTCAGGCTGTGGGTGAATCAAAACTCATCCTATTAGAACTAGTCCCGCGAAGAGGAACTAATCTGAAAATCGGTGAAAAGGTTTATATTGGAGAAGGAAAAAGAGATAAAATTTATTATATTCTTGGGAGATTGCGAAGAGAAAAATTAACAGAAGCAGCTAAGGAACAATTAAAAGAACTTATAAAAAGCATGGTTAAAAAAAAGGAAAGAGAATTTATTGATTTTTTTAATAAAGCTGGAGCAATAAACAAACGAATTCATCAAATTGAATTATTGCCTGGGCTCGGGAAAAAACATATGAAAGAGATCCTAAAGAAAAGAAAAGAAAAGAAATTTGAATCTTTTGAAGAGATGAAAAAAAGAATTCAAAATCTTCCTGACCCTAAAAAAGCAATAGAAAAAAGAATTTTCCAAGAATTAACAACATTAGAGAGGCATAATTTATTTCAACAATAAAATGGATGAAAAAGAACAAAAAAATAAACAGTATAGAGAAAAGATAGTTAGAATTCTTTCGAAAGATATAGAAGGTGGGATGAATATTTATCCTGGATTGACAAAAATTAAGGGTGTTTCTTGGGGAGTTGCAAACGCTGTCTGTAATATATTAAACATAAATAAAAACAGAAAAATTGGTTCATTAAATGAAGAAGAAATAAAAAAAATTACGGAATTTCTGAAAAATCCGAAATTTCCTGGGCATATATTCAATAGAAAAAAAGATTTCGAGACAGGAACAGATAAACATCTAACAGGAAGCAATTTAGAATTACAGCAAGATTTTGATATTAAAAGACTTAAGAAAATTAAAAGTTACAGAGGATATAGACACACAACAGGGTTGCCTTTAAGAGGACAAAGAACAAAAAGCCATTTTAGAAAAAATAAGAGCAAAGGTGTGGGAATTAAAAGAAAGGGGAAAAAGAAATAATGAAAAGAAAACATAAGAATTATTTAAAACCAAAAAGACCTTTTGAAAAAGAAAGGGTAGAAGAAGAAGCAAAAATAAAAAAAGAGTTTGGACTGAAAAATAAGACAGAAATTTGGAAGGCAGAAGCAAAAATAAAATCCATAAGAGAAAAAGCTAAAAAATTAATTTCTGCAAGCATTGAGGAACAGAAAGCATTGATTAACAGACTGAAAAAAATAGGGTTGAACGTGAATTCTATTGCCGATATTCTATCTTTAGATAAAAAAGATTATTTGAATAGAAGACTTCAAACAATCCTTGTGAAAAAGAAATTAGCGAGAACTCAAAAAAGTGCACGACAACTAATAACACATAAAAAAGTTTTGGTTAATGGAGAAGTTGTAAATAGCCCTTCTTATATAATCACTGTAGGATTAGAGGATAAAATTAACATAAAACCAAAAAGAATAAATAAACAGAAAAACAATCTTGAAGAAAATGCCTAAAGAAAACATTGATAAAAATAAAAAAAAAGATATAGAAGCTGTACTTAACATTTATTCCTCTTTTAATAATACAATCGTCCATGCTACAGACATGTCAGGGAGAACAATTGCAAAAATCACAGGAGGAATGATTACAAAACATGATAGGCTTAAAGCAAATCCAACAATTGCTATGTTTATTGCAAAAAGAGTTGCTGAAAATTTGAAAGAACTTGGAATTAAATCATTATATGTGAGAATAAGGGCAAAAACAAGGAATCCTACTCCAGGACCGGGAACACATTCTATAATTAAAAGTTTATCAAGAGAAGGTTTTAAAATATTGAATATCCTTGATACAACAAGAATTCCAAGGGGAGGTCCAAAGAAAAAAGGTGGAAGAAGAGGGAGGAGAGTTTGAATGGAGTTAATAGAAAAAAAAGAAAACAAACTGAGTTTTACTGCGAAAATAAGCGAAAATTTAGCAAATGCCTTAAGAAGATATATCAACCAAATACTTATTTTAGCTGTTAATGATGTGGAAATTTCAAAGAATGATTCTCCACTTTATGATGAAACAATAGCACACCGAATTGGATTAATTCCTTTAAAAACAGAGAAAGGAGTTGATAAAAAGACTACTGCTAAATTAAAATTATCTTCAAAAAAAGAAGGAGAAGTTTATTCAAAAGAATTGCAAGGAAGTATTAAAGTTGCTTATGATAAAATTCCAATAACTCTTTTGAATAAAGGACAAGAACTGGAACTTACTGCAAATGTCAGGGCTGGAAAAGGTGAAGAGCATTCTAAATTTTCTCCTGGTTTAATGTTCTACAGAAATCTTGTCAGAATAAAATTAGATAAAAAATGTTCGCAGAAAATTATTGAAATATGCCCAAAAAAAATTTTCAAATTAAAAGATGGTAAGCTCATTATTGAAGATGAATTTAAATGTGATATGTGCAATGCTTGTGTGGATTTCTGTAAAAAAGAAGGGGGTAATATTGACATTATTCCAAAGGAGGAATTATTAATTACAATAGAATCTTTTGGACAAATGGATGTTGGAGATATATTTAAAGAATCAATAGGTGTATTGAAAAAAGACCTCACAGAAGTTGCAAAGAAACTTGGAAAATAATTTATTCTGTAGTTTTGGGTATAATTTCAAATCTTTCTGATTTAGAAGACACTGTAGTTGAATTATTATCTATCAGATTTGTATGAATAAGATATACTCCTTTCGGAAGTGCTCCTGCAGGAATATCTTTGATAGCTATCTGCGCTTCAGAAGGAACATTTTCCCATTCTTCATATGAAACAAGATTTCCTGTATAATCATCAAAAATTTTTAGCTCCAAACTTCCTTTAAAACTTTTATCTATTTGAAATTTTGTCGCAATATAAAAATCTTCATCACTGTAAAATGTCCTTTTAATTTGATTAAATTCATTAAAATTAAGAGAGCCATCATTATTTAAATCACGATGCCATTTATATGAAAAGACAGTTGAAATTTCATTTCTATATTTTTCCTTAACAATCCACAAATTGCCAGGATAACCTCCGAATCTTCCTAACTTACATTTATCTGCTAAGGTCCTTCGGTCTGTTATAGGATAAAAATGCTTCCCTTTTATCCAATAAACATTTGATTTAGATACATCAAATTTTTTAGCAATATCAGAAAGATATTCTCCTCCTCTTGAGACTTTATAATATTGGCTAATATCTTCTGTAGGATTAGAATTAAACTTGCTTTCTAAATCCCTTAAATTGTATGGAGGTAAAGTTGCATTATCTATACTTGTACTTGGAATGCTTCTTGCCTGATTAATAAGTTCTTTAGCTATGGGGTGAATTACTCCATCAATAACCAAAAATATATTGCCACTTCCGTCCTTGACAAACTGAACCTGCCTGCCATCATCAACATTAAAGGTAATTTCATCTTTTCCTGCAACTGCAACTTCTAATTCGTGCTCTCTTTGACTCTGAGCTTTAAGAAAATCTCCTATGATATACAAAGCTGCACTTTCAGAGGGTTTCATTTTATTTGCAGTTTTTGGATTTGCCAAAAGAAAATCTATGACTCCTGCACCAATCTGTTTATAGTCTTGGCTAAAAGAATTAAAAGTAGTTGCAACTGAAAAAACCGGTATTGCCAAGAGACTTAATAATGTTCTTTTTTTCATATTATATGGTAGTTTTATCTATTGCAAAAGACAATTCATATTTTTTAAAGGTTTTGATTTTGAAATCCTAAAGCTTTTTATATTATTATTCCTCTCTAATTTTAGTTGCGGAGTTGCCAGAGTGGTCAAATGGGACGCGCTCAAGTCAAGTAAAGTGAATAAAACAATACAATTACTCATAATGAATTCATAGAGGGGATACGCGTTGGCTTAGTGCCTACAAAGGTTCGAATCCTTTACTCCGCATGATTGTTCTTAACATAATAAGAGATATAAATGACAAATAAGGATTTATTCTTAGATTGGATATACAACATACTAAAGGATTTCTTAGAAAAGATTTTGAGGGAAATTTAGAAGAAATTCTTAAAGAGAAATCCTAATAAATAAGAGAAAAAGAATCTTGAAACGATTCTTAAAATATTTTTAAAATAAACTATATAATTAAAGAAAATACGAGAGAATATCTAAAAACAAAAATCTAAATAATAGAAAATATATTCCAATAATATCTCTAAATAAATTTCAGTAATCTTTATAAATGAACTTTCACTCGAAATTTTACCTGCGAGTTAAATCGTTTGGCGTTTAGCGGGATAATTTTTCTCGTTAATTATACAATGAAAACAAAATCTAAAATAGAAAAACAACTAAAAAGAAAAACAAATCCAGAGTTAGTTGAAACTTTGATTGCCTGTAAAAAAAATAAAAATTGGATTAAAATTGTTGAGATATTATCTGGGCCACGAAAAAACAGAATAAACTTGAATTTAGAGGAATTGAATAAAAAAATCAAAGATGAAAAAATTGTGGTGGTTCCTGGAAAAATCCTTTCACAAGGAGAATTAGATAAAAAAATAAAGATTGTTGCCTTAGATTTTTCAGAAAAAGCAAAAGAAAAATTGAAAAAAGCAGGAATTGATACTTTAACAATCTTAAAGGAAATAAAAAAGAATCCAGAAGCAAAAGGAATTAAAATATTAAAATGACTAAAATAATCGACGGAAAAGGTGCTATTCTAGGAAGATTAGCAAGTTATGTTGCTAAAGAAGTTTTAAAAGGTGAAAAAATTATTATTCTTAATTGTGAGTATGTAATAATTACTGGAAATAAAAAAAATATTGAAAAAAGATTTCAAGAAAAAAGAGGTAGAGTCGGAAGCAGCCAAAAAGGACCGAAACATTCTAAATCAAGTGACAAAATTGTCAAGAGAACTATAAGAAATATGCTTCCTGAACATAGATTTGGAAGAGGAAAAGAAGCGTTTAAAAGAATCAGATGTTATGTTGGAATTCCTAAAGAATTCAAAGAATCAAAAACAATCAGAGCAGGCAAAGAAAAACCAATTAAATTTATTAGTGTAAAAGATATTTCAAAGAAACAATGAAATTAAATTTAAATATGAACAAAATAATTGCCTCGGGAAAAAGAAAAACTGCTGTAGCAAGAGCTATTCTTACAAAAGGTTCTGGAAAAATAAGTATAAATAGAAATGATTACAGAAATCTTCAGATATTTGACAAACTTAAAATAGATGAACCATTAAGGATTGCTGAAAAATTCCTTGGAAAACCCAATTTTGATGTTAGAATTGATGTTAGGGGTGGCGGAGAAAAAGGACAGATTGAGGCTGCACGACTTGCCTTAGCAAAAGCCATTATTAAATTTGCAAATAATGAATCCCTTCAAAGAGCTTATCTGAATTATGATAGGAATCTTTTAGTGGCTGATGTAAGAAGAAAAGAAGCATACAAACCAGGGGACAGCAAGGCGCGGAAGAAAAGACAGAGTTCTAAGAGATAATCAAGGTTTTTTAATTCCTAATTTTTCTAATTTATTTTGAACATGATTAAATAATGTTGAAGAAATAAGAGGCTGATGAGTTCCCTGATATGTCTGTCCATTAAATTTAATTTTTCCTAAATAAGCTTGGTTCTTAAGTATTTTTTTTAATCCATTAACTGAAAAACCATATTTTTTTGCTAATTTGGTTAAACTAATGTTTTGATTAAGAAATTCCTGAAAAACTTCCTGAACCTGGAAAGAATTTTGGGTTGGGATAAGCTTCTTATTTTCAATCTTATAGCCCCAGGGAGCTCTTGTTATGGGATTCCCATCACGGGCTTTTTTATCCATTGAGAATTTGGTTCTGTCTCCTGCAACATTTCTCTCAAATTCTGCAAAAGCAGAGATAATATGAAACATGAGTTTTCCAGAAGCACTTGTTGTTTCTATCTTATCTTGGAGGGAGATAAAATCAATATTCCATTCTTTCAATTGTTCAATTGTTTCAATCAAATCTCTTAGACTTCTTGAAAATCTGTCTAATTTATAAATAAATATTGCCTGGAATTTATGTGCTTGGGCATCCTGCAATATTTGCACCATTTCAGGTCTGTGCTTAATATCTTTTGCAGATTTTCCTTCATCTTTGTAAATTTTGAAAATTGTATATCCCAGAGCAGAAGCATAATTTTTCAAAGCTTCTTCCTGCGCTGCCAGAGAAATTCCCTGTCTGGCCTGCTCTTCTGTTGAAACCCTAACATAAATGGCTGCTAATGGTTGGTTTGGTGTCATTTTACCCCCAATTTTTCAAGCTGTTTAAATAGTTGTTTATTATTCTTAAATAAAATAATTTTCATCCCTAATTTCTCAGCTGGTTTGAGATTCCATTCCTGATTGTCTATGAAAAGAGCTTGTTTTGCGGGAACCTTTAGTTTTTGAAGAATTAATCTATAGATTTTTGGATTTGGCTTTCTCATCCCAACATCACATGAAACAACAACTTCATTGAATTTCTCGTATAATTTAGGAATTATAAGAGCTTCTTTTGAAAGATACCATTGATCTGATAAAATAGCTATTTTATATCCTCTTTTTTTCAGTTTGAATGCAAACTTGTAAAGTCGTTTATTTTGTTTGAAATTTTTTCTATAAGCTTTTAGAACTATTTTTTCTAATTTTTTTGTTGAAACCTTGACGTTTTTTGAAATTATTTTCAATGCTTTTGCTCGAGAAATTTTTCCTTCTATTGTTTTAGCATACGTAGTATCTATTGCGTCAAACCATTGATCTAAAGAGATTTTTAACTTCTTAGCTATGTCTAAGTGTACACTATTTCTCTGCTTATTATTTGCAATAATAAGTTTCCCTAAAGCAAAAACTCCTCCAACATCAAAAATAATTGCTTTTATTTTATTAACCATTTTTCAATTTATATTAATAAACGTGCACTAAGGTTTAAAAAATTATGGTTCACGTATCTTTAGGGTGCCCTAAGTGCATATTTTAGATAAAAAATGTTATGATTATTTTAAAATATAAAAACTTAAATACCTTACTTTTAATATAAATTAATAAAATGGTTAGAGAATCAACTAATAGAAGAAAATTATTCTTAAATAGAATGGAAAGGAGGTTCAAAGATGAGTAAAAAAATTTATGTGGGAAATTTGCCTTTTAGTGTTACTTTAGAAAGATTGAAAGAACTTTTTTCTCCTTATGGACAGATTGAAGATGCAATTGTAATGGCAAATAAGTATACAGGAAGGTCGAGAGGTTTTGGATTTGTCACTTTTTCAAATGATGGAGATGCTGACAAAGCTATTGCAGAAATGAATCACAAATCTGTAGAAGGAAGAGATTTAAAAGTGAAAGAAGCTATTCCTCTGAAAGAAAGGTCTGAAGAACAAAAGGCGAGTGGAGAGTCAGAACAAAAGAAAGAAGAAGTAAGAGAAGAACCAAAGGAATCTAAAACAGAAGAAAACCCAGAAGAAGTTAAAAAAAATACAGAACAATAAGATATAGAATTTAATTTATTTTTTCTTTTGATTAATTTTTTTTGATTAATTAACATTATTATAATCGCAGGTATAATAAACAGCCAATTTATTACTATTGCTAAAACAATACAAATAAGTGCTATTATTGAAAGAATCATTACTTTTGTATTTTTCATAAGAAAAAAGATGTTAAAAGATTATAAAAAGCTTCTGAAAATCATTTAAAAGAGTATATAAGTGTTTTTAGATATTTTTTAGATATCATTTCTTTTGCTGTTTATTTTTTTGTTTTTTCTATGGTGTTGAAGTATATTTTCGTATCAATTTTTATAACTTGTAGAAATTGTGCACTTAGGTTAGCTTTGTTAAAACCAATTTCTTTTAAAAAATATTATTAAATAAATTAATCCAATGAATGATTAACTAAGTGAAAATATTTGTTTTGAAGATTTTTGTATTTTTTGTGGCTATTTTAGATTGTTTATGCTGTTTATAGGTGTTTAAACAGCTGTTTAGGGGTGTTTTTTTAGACAAACAGCTGTTTTTTTATAATAAAATTGCAAAATTTTAAACAATTCCGTAAATGAATAAGAAAATTAATTAGAACTTTTTATCGTCGAAAAACAAAAGATATTTAAAGATTAAATGATAAAAAATTATATGTTTGAGTGGTTTTTTAGAAAAAAAGAGATTAGACAGCTAAAAGAAGATACAAAACAGGGTTTTGACTCTGTAAAAAAAGATATGGCAAACATCAGTACATGGATTAAACACCTGGATTCTGAAAAAGATCTACAAAAAAGAGAAATTGAAAAAATAAAAGAAATTTTATCGTCGACAGAAGAAGAGCTTGAGGGATTGAAAAATATTATATCTATAATGAATGAACTAAAAGCTTCAAAAAAAATTCAAACATCTAAACAGCTGTTTAATAAACAAACAGCTGTTTATGGTGTTCAAACAGGTGTTCAAACAGGTGTTCAAACACCAAAATTAGACCATTTTTCAATAACTGAAAGAGCAATTCTTTGGATTCTTTTAAATACTGATATGAAACTCAGTTATCATGATTTAGCTACCATGCTAGGAAAAGAGAGATCGACAATAAGAGGACAAATAAACTCAATAAAGCAAAAAAGTGAGAATTTAATAGAAGAATTAATTGAAGATAATGGAAAAAAAAGAATATACATTCCTGAAGATATAAAAGAAAAAATGCTAAAAAAAGCAAAAGTGAGAGTTAAAAAAAATAAGAAAACATAAAAATTAAAAAAGATAGATAAAAAAATTAAATTACCTGGTATACCGATTAACTTATATTATATCTCTCGAAGATGTAAAATAGTAGATAAAGTAGCTATTTTTTTCAAATTTTTGGAAATAAATAAATGTATAGTTTTATTATTTATTTTCTTTTTTTCAATAGGAATTCCTTTTTTTATAAGTCGCCCTATATAATCTCTAACAGAACTTTCAGTTAAATTCAATCGTTCTGATATAATTCTATAGTCAGCATAACCTCTTTCTTCCTCTAATTGATAAATAGTAGAAAATACTAAAACTTCTTGAGCTGTAAGCCTTTTAAATTTAAGACGAATTTCTTTTTTTAATTCATCGAGAGAACTTAATAAATTAGAAGCATTTTCGAAAGAATCTTTCCTCATTTCTAGGTTTTTTTGGGTCTGTCTGTCTGTCGAAGTGTCTGTCTGTCTGTCTGTCGAAACCCCTCTATTTCCAGTGGAAATAGGTAAATATTCAGGTTTTAAGGGCTCTAAACTTAAATTATGTGTCGAAAAATGTGTCGAAGATGTTGGAATTATTTGCCTATGTGTCGAATCTTCTCTTTCTATTTTTTTATATAATTTTTCAATGATTCTACAAATTTCAATCATTTTTTCCCTTGTTTCAAACAAATTTTCTCTAAGAGCACCTATTTCAGATTTCATAAAAGATAAGTCCTCTTTAACCCTACTAAAAGCTTTTTTTATCTTATCCATGAAATATAAAAAAAAGAAGAGTATAAAAATTTTAAGATAATCAAAAATATAAATTAAACTATTGTTTATTTTTATAAATTGTGTATGCTAAATCGCTTAACTTCCATCTTGATCTTCTCTTATAAGGAATTCCAAATGGATTTTTATTTATTTCTACAACTAATTTTTTTATTTTTAAATCCAATAAGAGTTTTTTTACAAATTCTTCATCCCTAGCTATTTCTTTTGCTATATGAAGTGTAAATAATGGTTTAGGTGTAGTAGAGAAGAGAAGAGCTAATATTTGCTCTGAAATCTTTTCTTTTTTCTTAGCAGAGATTTTCATTATAGGAAAAATGTGGAATTTTAAAAGTTTTGAGGAATTATTTTTTGTCTCCTATCTTTAATCCAGGTAACTGAAAATGAATTGGGAGATTCATTTCTTCTTCTAATTTTAATGCTCTTAGGCCTGACTTCTTCATAATAAGATTAAAAAGAAGCAATCTAAAATCTTCTGGCATTTTTTTATTTTTCCATTGTTTTAAGACTTCTTTTGCTTTTTTTGATTCTAAAGAAATAATTAGACCTCCTTCAAGATCTATTTTAGCTAATTCTGGCTCATAATCTAAACCATAAGAAAAGCTAATAGATAAAATTTCTTCTTTTGTTTTTAACATATCTGCTTTTGCAGAAGAAATATTAGAAACATTAATTCTAGTATTAATTTTTAAATTCTGTACTTTGTCTTTTATTTTTTCTGCTTGTATTTTTGTAAAATTGAACCCCAATAATTTCATAATTATTAAGTTGAAATAATGGTATTTAAATATTTGTATTATAAGATTAAATAAATTAACATTAGATGAAATATTGTATGACTTAAGTCTATCACTTATCAAAGGCCTAATAAGCCTTTTATTTTAAATTAAATCTTCTTCAGAAACAATGACAAAATCTCCAATAGCAATTATAGCACTATAAGGTATAAGTAACTCATTTGAAGAAGTTCTTTCTAAATTGAGATTTTTAGTGTAAGGTGTAGAATCTTTAAGAACCAAATTTATAAGTTCTCCTGATTTAGTTTCAAAAGTAATATCTTTAACAAAACCTAATCTTTTTCCTTCTTTGGTAACCACCATCTTCCCTAAAATTGCACTAAAAGGATTCTTAACTGTTTGCATATCAAGAAGAAAGGTGAATAATTTATAAACTTTTCTGTAAAATTAAATAGATTTACAAGTATATACTTAAAGTTTAAATCCCTCCCTTTGATTTCTTGTGGAAAGTTTTATAAAGAAATTTTAGTTTTTGTGTTTTTTAATTTTATTATATGTATTTGTATAGTAGAGAATAATAATAATAATAATAATAATAATAATAATAATAATAATAGTAGAGAATAATAATCAAAATAGGTATTAAAAACAATAATTATAAAGAAATTATAAAAAATAAACAATAATATTTTACTAATATTTGGTGTTTTAATAGGAAATGTGTTCAAAACAAAAAAATCAATTATAGACAAATTAA
>JAFCEV010000038.1 GCA_017608985.1 Candidatus Pacearchaeota archaeon | reverse complement strand
TCTTTCAAAACCATAAGTTTGTCAAAATCAACGCAATTGGTTTGAATATTTCCAAATGCTTCCCCACATGAAAATTCAGGGGAGTTTGCAAGTTTTGTTGCGAGAAGCATGGCATTTTCTTCCTGAAGCAATTCAGCAGTTTCTTTTAATCCTGAAAATCTAAAAATAAGAATAAACAATCCTACAAGTACAAAAAACAAAGTAACAGCCATAAGCATAAATGCTGTCTGCTGAATTTTCATTTGTGCTTTAGAAGATTTTTTATTTATTATTTTAATTACCATAATTTACACTCCTGATTTGCATCATTTTTTTCCTGAAGCTCTTCTGCAATATTTCCTGCCAGATAAAGTTCCTTTGAATTTTTCAGTTTTCCTGCAGATTCTGCGAGAGCAATTAGTTCAACATATAAATTACTTCCGCAATTTACAAAATTTTCTTTATCCTGATATAATTTACAGAGTTGTTCTGTCCTTTGCATAAGCCTCCTTAACTGACATTCATAAATTCCTGCATCTGAAAAAATAGCAGCATACATTAGAGCATCGCCTTCAAAATAAACAAGTTTTCTGTTTTTCTCCACAGATTTTTCATTATAATTGACATCAATATCACAGCCTGTTCTGTCAAAACAGATTTTAATGCTGTCTGCAGAACAATCTTCTGTCTTAAGATTTTCTTGCTTTAATCCTGAAATTTCTTCTTCCACTTCTTCAGGTGCATTATAAAAGCAATATTCTTCTGATGAAGGAATTAAATAAATCAGGTCAGCGACTTTGAAAGGGAATTCAAATGGCTTGGAGAATAAATAAAATACTTTTCCTTCTGCGTATCTTTCTGAGAAAATATATTTATTTTCAAAACTTATTCCTTCATATGTTTTAGTCCATTTGTTGAAGCTTTTTTGTGATACCTGGATTCCCTGTTTTCCAAAGATTCCTGAATTATCGCATTTGTTGTAAATTCTCGTTTCAGCTGAAAACCCGAACGAAGTCACTTTTGCGGATTCAAATCCTGTCTCCAAAGGATTTGTTAAAATTCCTATTTCTTTTCCAGTTTTTGCACTTTGTTCTATTTCTCCGAGTTTGATTACTTTTGAAACTCCGAGAATTGCAAGAAATAATATAAAAATTCCTACAATAATTGCAAAAAGCCAGCCAAAAGATATTTGTAGATACGCTTTTTTGTTCATTCTAATTCACTCTATTTTTAAATTCTCTAAAAATTTAAGATCTTCCTTAGAATTTTGAAGCACTGCTTTTGCCAGAGATTTATCTTTGAAAGTTCTTCTCGCAAGCCCCTTTTTTATAAAATCCTCGAAGTTCATTAAAATATCTCCCAAAACCCGTAAAGAGTTATTCCATTTATCCAGTTATTCAGCAATTCTTTGTTTTGTCTTTTCATTTTTTCAATGTCTTTTTTAGAACGGATAAATATCTGTATATTATGTCCTAATTTTTTTTCAAAATTATTCAATTTGATGTTTTTATTAGACGAACTTAAAATCAATAAATCAATATCACTTGCAGATGTATTCTCTGCCCTGGCAAAACTCCCGAATAAAATTATGGCCTTGGGGTAATTAAATTCTTTTATAAGATAATCTATAAATCCTGAATCATGCAATAAATTTAAATTATAGTTTAGTTTTAACTGCTTGAATTTCTCATTTTCTATATTTGCTCTAAACAAAAGATGATTTAATCGTTTCTCTGATTTTAGAATCTGTTTTTTTTCCAGTTCTTTGAGATATTTTGATATTGTGCTCGGAGATTTATTGAATAGTTTAGAAATCTGCCTTACATGGAATTGTTTTTCAGGTTCCTTAATGAATAAATTTAAGATATTGTCCATTTTAATATACAACTGTCCAAAATATTAAACACCTGTCCATTTTTAAATCTTTCTAGATTAATTATGGTCTTACGATTGTAACTAGAATCTCTCCGTAATCTTTTTTTAATTTTATTCTTATTTTTCCTTTAGAATTGTCAATACAAAAAGGATTTTCTTCTTTAGTTATTTTCCCTATGTCAAGATGTTCTATCATTTTTCCTTCTGCAATTCTAGGGGGGCGAAAAATCAGATTTTCATATTCATTATCTCTGAAGCAGACAGAATCTATTTTTTTTGGAAGAATATATTCTTCTGTTTTATTGCTCTGCGTGGATTTCCATGCTCTGTCAATATCTGACTGCAAATCTTCTGCAAATTTTTCAATTTGAATTGTGCTCTGCATAGCCAGAAATTTTTTAACTGCATAAAACGCAAAAACTAAAAATACTATTATAAGAATTATTGAAAAAATCATGCCAAAAGACAGCTTCATTTGTCCTGTTTTAGATTTCACCCCTCTCATAAATAGACTAGATAATCAATCCTTATAAATTTTTATTATTTCAATTTACTTTTATAAATTAACATCCTTCCATTTATCTGTCCTATTAATTATAAATAATTTAATGAGATTTCATCTACTAGATTTCAAAAGCCCTTACAGTTATGCTGCATTCGTCCTGTACAGGTTGATTTCCGTAACTGTCCTTGCATTTGACATAGAAGGTTGTATCAGGATTCCATTCCACAAAATGTTCTATTCCATCTTCCATAGAAGTTATGCTCAAGCCATCCTCAAAATCATAATTGCAACCGACATTGCTTGCAGTTCCGTATTTGCAGACTGCTTCTTCGTCTGTAATAATCTTAAGATAATTGTCTTCATGATAAACCCTTACAATTACAGGAGCTTCTGTATCTGTTTCAACTTCAAAGTTTATTATAGCAGTATCAGCGTTTCCCCCCAAATCCACGCATCTTATTGAGTAAGTATAATCTCCTTCTACTAACCATAAATCTTGAGAGTGTTTATAAGAATTTGTTTCATAAAATAAAATGTAATCATTGCTTTCTCCTGTTTCACTATAGTAGCATAATGCTTCTCCGTCATTATATCCTGCAGCTGTTTCCACTTTAAGAGTTACTATCACAATATCAGAAGAATCTCTTATTGTTGTTTCATTTGGACTTATTTTATTTATTATTAAAGGTTGTGTTCCGATTAAACTATATTCGTATGATTTTTCCATTACCATTCTTTCACTTTCATTTTTGCCAGGATAACTCTTGCATCTGAAATAGAATTTGTTTTCTGTCATATCTTTTAATCCATCAAGTGTTGTTTTACATGTATAAAGCATCTGTGAATTAATTTCTGTGATGCTCTGGCTGCAGCTCATTTCATTTTCCATATCCTCATAAGTTTGGTCAAGTCTGCTCCATTTGCAATCTGAAGGTTTATTCACATAAACATAA
>JAFCEV010000037.1 GCA_017608985.1 Candidatus Pacearchaeota archaeon | reverse complement strand
TCAGCACTCACCATTCCTGCAAATAAGAATAACGCTAAAATACTCAAAGTTATCAAACCCAAAATTTTGCTTTTCATTTGTTGTCATTTGACAATTACGGAAGTTTATAAAGTTTTCTGTCATTTAAAATATATTTCTAATCAGGCATTTTCAAAAAGTTTATATATGCTGACTGCTTTTATAGACGATAAAGATGGTTATGAAATCAAGAGAGAATACTATTGGTGCATGGACATTTCTAATAGGGGTTGTTTTGGCAATCCTTATAGGGCTTGCAACAAGTTTAATTCCAATTCCTGCATTAGTAAAATATAGTGCACAAATTTATGGCATCCTCGTTATCCTTGGTTTAATTGTTGGTTTCCTAAATGTTACAGGAAAAGACTCACAGACATTTATGATTGCAGGAGCAGTATTAGTAGTTGTCAGTAGATTTGGCATGGAAAGTGTCACAGGTTCTTTAATAGGTATAGGAATAGGGGATGCTGTTTCTTCAACTTTCGGAGCATTATTAGCTTTATTCGTGCCTGCAACAATAATAGTAGCATTAAAAGTGGTCTTCTCAATTGCCAAAGTTTAAATCTTAATATATCAATAAAATATTTTTGTAGAATTTTTTATTAACTCAATAATCTTCAAATTTCTTTTCTTCCTTTTGAACTTTTTCTGGCTCTTTCTGAATTACTGCAAAAGAAGGTGTCACTATAACAGTATTTTCGCCAAAACCTGCAATAGTTCCTTCTAAAGCATCTGTAGTTTTTTTTATTTTTGATACAGCCCTCTTTAGTTCAATAGGATCTTTCTGCTTAAGAGTCTTTATATCAATTACTGCGATAGTATATCCTTCTCTCAAAGCATTGAGAATTGTGGTAACATCTTCATAATGTTTCAGAGAAAATAATTTTACAAGAACCTTGCTCTCTTTCTCTCCCTGTCCTAAATCAATCTCAAGATAATCGTTATTAGAATCTTCTCCCACAGAATTTGAGAAAACTTTTTTTATTTTTTTAAACACCATATTAATCTGATACTGTTCGGATTTATAAAGATTTCGTAATTTTTTTGTAATATTTCATTTTTTCTGGGTTTTCATCATTTCGTCACGTGTTTTTTCCAGTTGTTCTGATAAAGAATTTTCCTGCTTCTCCAAATTTTTTATTCTTAATTCCAAAAACTTTGCTTTTCCTGAAAGCTCCTCCTTAACTCCTGTTTTTCCTGTTTTCACCATTAATTGTCCTATAACTTTAAAAATTTCCTCTCCTGATTTTTCCAGTTCATTAAGTGCGGCCTTGGTCTCTGAAAGCTCCATCTGAAAAGCTTGTTTCTGAAGAAGAAGATTCTGCAAATTTTGTTCTAAAAAATGCATCTCATTAATCTTATCTTGGCTTTCCATTTTTATATTGATTTAACTTTTTTCACTTTTGTCCGTGGCTTATAAAAAATCTTGCTTCCGCAATAAGGACAAACAAATCTTTTTTTAAGACTTGCACTCTTTATTTTTTTTCCACATTTAAAACATTTATATGTTACCATTTTATAATTTTACCAATTCTTTACGTTTATTAACTTCATTTTCAAAATACAATCCTTTTTATATTATTTTTAATTCTTTCTTCTATAGATTTAGAAGATTCCATCCTTGTCCCATCCAACTTTAATAGATTGTAGTTTTCCATATTAATCATCAATTGTGTTTCTTTTATAAAATTTATTCCTCCAAATAATATGTATCTGATGCAAATTTTTTATTGCATTTTGGACATTTCCAGATTCCCTTGGAAAGTCTCTTTACTCCGAATTTTCCGCAGAAAGGACATTTTTGTTTTATCTTCTGTCTTGATTCAACTTTCACTAATTTATCTCTTACTCTTTTTCCATATCTAGAACCAAATCTTCCTGCTGACTTAGTTTTCTTTGATTTTGTTGCCATTTTATATAAAAATGGGGCTGCTCGGATTTGAACCGAGGACGTCAGGTGTTTTGGAAGACCTCTCGGATTTCAAACAAAGTTTATCTCGAGCTATCTTCACCCAAACCTGAAAGGATACCAAGCTTCCCCACAGCCCCTTAAAAATAAGGGACAAAGATAATTTATAAATTATTTCTTTTCTTCTTTTTCTTCTTTCTGAGGCTTTTCCTCAGAAATCCCTTCTTTTTCAGCTTCTTTAGCAGCTTGCTCCTGCTTCAAAATCTTTTCCTGCTCTTCTTTAATCTTTGAAAAATTTTCTTCTAATTCTGCTTTTTTTTCAGGAGAAGTCTCTGTTTTCTCTTCTTTAATTTCTTTATCATATTTTCCCTTCTCTATGTCCTTTTCAATTTCTGTTGCAGGTTTGTTTTCTATTAAAATCCCGAGAGTAACGCAGGTTCCGACAACACTTCTAACAGCAGATTTTAAATCTTTGCAAAGCAGATTCTGCATTTTATTTTTTGCAATAGAAATTATTTGTTCTATAGAAGCATTTGCAACCTGCATTTTGTTCTGAATTCCAGAACCTTTTTCAATTCCAAGTTCTTTCTTGAGCAATGCTGAAACAGGTGGTGAAAAAACCCTTACATCAAATTCTTTGGTTGAAGGATTTACATCCAGTTCCACAGGAATTTTTAAACCTTTAAATTCTTTGGTGGATTCATTTACTTTCTGAATAATTTGGTTCATATTAATTCCGACAGGGCCAAGTTTCTGGCTTAGTGTAGGTCCTGGTTTCATATCTCCCCCATCTACTAAAAGTTTAATCTGCATTTTCTTCCCCGTCCCTCCTTATTACTTTAATATTATCTATTTTAATTGTTACAGGAAGCGGAACAACAGCTCCAAGCAAACTGACAACAACCTCTCCTTTCTGCTTGTCAATTCTTAAAACTTTTGCTTTTTCTTTTTTGAAAGGCTCTGAAAGAATCTCGACAATGTCCCCATCCTTAATTGTGACAGAAGTTACAGAAGGCTCAACCATATTTTTGATTTCTTCATATCCTATTGTTTTTCCAATTATACCTTTTACATATGGTAAATTGAAAACCGCTTCTTCTGCTGAATCTCTGTCTTCTGCTTCCAATAAGATATAACCTCTTAATCCATGAGGGCGGGAAACAGAATATACATTAAGTTTTTTCTTTTCAGCTCTTTCAGCAATCATATCAACTGCTCTCTCTTCTTTGTTTGTTGTCACCTTAATGATAAATATCATTTTGCTCACGCTACCTCTTAATACATAAGAAGCAGACAGAGATTTATAAAATTAGAGGTTTATAAACTTTACTCAAACAAATGCTTTTATAATCAAAGAGATTATAAATCCGATAGCGCCCAGAATTAAAATTCCAATTGCAGAAACTTTCGCAATCTGCTCAAATTCTTTTCTTGTTGGTTT
>JAFCEV010000036.1 GCA_017608985.1 Candidatus Pacearchaeota archaeon | reverse complement strand
ATCTAAATACTTTTATTAAACAATATATTATTTATTGTGATAGAATGGATATAAAGGAGAAATAGAACTGGTAACGAGGAATTACAGAAATAATTAATGAGGATAAAATTAAAGAATATCTTAAAAAAGGAGTTGTTTATTGTGGTTATGGGTGTTCTGGGGAGATTCATTTAGGGCATTTGGTTACTATTCTTAAACTTTTGGATTTGCAAGAAAATCGGACTGCAGGATGCTGTTTATCTGTACACTCCTTTAATTCCAAGTTTAAGAGGTGCTGAAGGAAAAATGTCAAGTTCTGTTAAAGAGAGTTTTATTTCCATTAGAGATAAAAAAGAAGATATTAAGAGAAAAATCAGGGGAGCTTATTGCAAACCTGGAGACATCAGGAACAACCTGGTTTTGCAATTGCAAGATTGATTGTTTTTCCAAAATTTGAAAAGTCATGATTAAGAGGGATAAAAAGTTTGGAAAAACTTTAAGTTTTGATAATTACTGTGATTTGGAAAAGGCTTTTGAATCTGGAAAACTCCATGCACTTGATTTAAAAAATTCTGTTGTAGATTATCTTGAAGAAATAAGTGCTCCTATTAGGAGGAGTTGGAAGTAGCAAATTATTTAAGGATGGTTGTTCTTTAAAAGGAGATTGCTATGAATGTGGGATAAGAAAAGGATTACAATATTGTGAACCATCTTCTTCAGAATTTTGTTCTTCAGCTATCTAAAGATATTACTTGTGATTGAGATTATCAATGTTTTAGCAATAAATGTACAGAGAACATATGTGAAAAGCCAAATTTCTTTCAAAAGATTGTTATAAATATAAAGGAATTATTTTAGGTGATTTCACCTTGTCTTAAATTCCACAATATCCAAATCTTTTAATTTATGATTTAATCCAACGACTTGTCCTGGAAATTTTGAAGAAGGACCCCAGATTTTTATTTCTTTAATTTTCTCTGAAAACCCATGCAAAATTTTTTTAGCAACATCTCTGACTGTTGAATTTGGATTTAAAATAATTGGTTTGTCTGATTTCTCTTTTCCAGGCTCTTTTGTATAGACGCGAATTTTGTCAAAACTTTGAAGAAGTTTGTCTTTAAGTTCTTGTATTTCAGTTTCGTTAAATGATATCATTAGAATAAAATTATATCTTTTGGATTTTAAAGTGGCATCTATTTTTCTCAAATTTTCTTTTTTATTTTTGGCATTATAAATAATTATCTTTTTTCCATGAGCTTTTTCTAATTTGTTTTCAATTTCAGGCAATTGATTTAAGTTAGTTATTAATATTAATAAGATGTCTGCTGAATTTACTAATCCTCTGTTATAATAGTTTGATTCTATTGATGGAATTTCTATTAACTGAATATTTGCTCCTTTATAGTTCATCATGCCTATCACTGGAAAAGTTGTTGTGAATTTTGTGTCTGAGATTTTTGGAGAAGCATTTGTTAAAAGAGAAAGAAGGGTTGATTTTCCTGTATTTGTTTTTCCTATAAGAACTGCCTGCATTTCCTCTTTTTTTATTCCTGTTTTTGAAGGTTTCCTTGATTTTTTTGATTTTTCAAGTTGTTGCTGAAATTTTTTAAGACGTGTTTTTAACTGCGCCCTTAAATTCTCTGCTCCTTTATGGCTTGGGCAGAGAGATATCATTTTCTTTAATTTTTCAATTTTATCATAAAGATTGTTTGCTTGGAGATATTCTTTTTCTGCAGCAAGATAATCAGGATGTGCATTAATTGGCATACTTTTTTTAGACAGCTCTTATTTAAGAAATTAACTAAACATTTATAAAAATAAAAATATTGTTTATTTGGAGGTGTATGAAATGGAACAAGCGCAACCTGTTAAAGCAAAACCTGTGGCAACTACTCTGCAGCAGAAACCTGCAACAACAGGACAAACACAACCAAAACCTGTTTCAAGCCAGGCAATTCAGCCAACTAAATCTGCTCAGGCAACTCAACCAGTTAAGCCAGCCCAAACAATTCAGCCAGTAAAGAAAAAGCCGAGTAAGTGGTGGATTTGGTTAATAGTGGCTATTATTGTTATTGGTGGTGGAATTTTGGTTTATCTTAAATTTCTTAGATAATCAGATGAGGCAAAAATTTTATAGAAAGATTTTGAAGAATGGAATGACTGTTCTTCTGGAAAAAAGAAAACTTCCGGTAGTTAGCGTAGCTTTTGCTGTTAGATACGGAGGGATTAATGAAGTTATTTCTGAAAAAGGAATTGCACATTTTATGGAGCACATGTTTTATAAAGGAACTTCTAAAAGAAATGCACGAGAAATTGCAGAGGAAATTGAAAGAAATGGGGGGGAATTAAATGGTTTTACAACTGAATTAATGACTGCTTTTTGGTGCAAGATGCCAAGTAATAAATTAAATGTTGCATTAGATGTTTTAGGAGATATGGTAAAAAATCCAAAATTTGATGAAAAAGAATTAGAAAAAGAAAGACAAGTTATTTTTGAGGAAATTAAAATGTATAAGGATAATCCAAGGCTCTATGTTATGGATGAGGTACAAAAGTCCCTCTATGATGGAACTATGGGGGTTAATTTAATAGGAACTTTTGAAACAATGGGAAAGATTAATAGGAAAAAAATGCTTGAAAAATTTAAGGAGGTTTATACTCCGAATAACCTAATTTTGGGCGTTGTGGGGGATGCTGATTTTGAAAAAATTATAGAATTCGCAGAGAAGAATTTTGGAAAAGAAAAAGGAAAAATTCCAAAACAAAAATTTAATTTGAGAAATAAAATTAAAACTGAAAAAAGAAAAGGAATTGACCAGGCAAATCTTGTTTTTGCATATCATGTTCCTGTTTCAAAAAATAAGAAATCTAATGCCGCAAAAGTTTTATCAGCTTTAATGGCAGAAGGAATGAGTTCTAGATTATTCAGTGAGATAAGGGAAAAGAGAAATCTAGCTTATGCTGTAAAAGGAGATTCTTTAATTACTAAAGATTTTGCATATAATCTGGTTTATGTTGGAACTATGAAAGAAAATGTGGAAAAAATAAAGAAATTAATTTTAGAAGAATTTGAAAAAGTTGCAGAAGAATTAGATGAAAAAGAATTAAAAGAAGTTAAGGAGCAATTAATCGGGCAGTATCAGATTTCAATGGAAGATTCTCAAACCCAAATGGTTAATTTGCTTTTTTATGAGGTTGATGGAAATGCAAAAAAGTTTTATGATTTTGAGAAAAATATAAGGGCTGTTAAATTAGAAGATGTAAAAAAACTCGCTAAATTGAAAAACTATAGTTTCTTTGCACTTGTTCCAGAATAAGATTTGTATTATTAAGATGTGAATTGCAAATCCTTAATTTGCAAGTTAAATACTATTAATTACAATTTGAAAAAATATCTGGGATGTTAAATTAGACAAATTAATCATTTTTTAGTTAACT
>JAFCEV010000035.1 GCA_017608985.1 Candidatus Pacearchaeota archaeon | reverse complement strand
CTTTTAAATCAAAAAACAAACATAAGAATACCTAAGATTTTAGAGTTAAAGGCTTCTGTTATGTCCAATGGTTCTTTTGTAATTATGGAAAAGCAAGGAGATAATGTTCTAAAAAATGTTTGGAATGATTTTAATGAGCATAAAAAAAAGATTATTTTAGAGAGAATGGCAAATCTTTTAAAAAAAATTAATTCTGTTTTTTTTGAGCCAGAAGAGATTTATGAATTTCTTATTTTTTTCTCTAAAAACCTTGGATGGAAAGAGGAAGTTAAAAAATTTTGTATATTAAATCTAGATGAATATAGAAAAAAAGGTTTTATGGGGGATAGCTTGTATAAATCACTATACTTAATATTAGATAGTAATATAGATTATATTCAAAATACGAATTATGTTCTTTTGCACAGAGATTTACACTTTAGCAATCTTCTGATCGATAAAAATCTTAATTTGACTCTATTATTTGATTTTGAAACATTTAGCGCGGGGGATAAATTTTTAGATTTAGTAATATCTAGTTCTTTTTTAGAAAAAAAATACCGGAAAATGTTTTTAAATTATTATGGAGTATCAAATAATTTTAATGAAATTGCGAAAGTATATAGATTAGTTTTATTGTTAAATTTTTTAAAAAATGCATCTGTGGTAGAAGAAGAAGCATTAAAATTTATTAAAAATGGTTTTCCTTCTTTTGTTAAAATTCAAGAAAATGCAATTTTGAAAAATTTAGAATAATCAGAAAATATTGAAAAATTAATTAAAGAAATTATTTTTATTTATGGAAAGAATTAATATAAAAATTAGCTTTCAATATTTTAATCATTTACTTTTTTAAGTATAAAGGAGGAAAAGATCTAAATATTCTAACAAGATCACAAAGGAAATAAAAAATATTTTTTCAATAAAAAGCAAAAATGAATATTGTAAAATTTATAGGATAATTAAAAAATAAATCCCTCGATAATATAATATATCGAGGGATTTTTAAATCTCTGCTCTGCACTACAAGTTGTAATCCCATTGGACCGAGAAAAAGTCTGAAGCGTCCCAAATATCTGTATCCGGAACATCTGCTTCAATCTTGAACCACCAGGGCCAATCTTCAAAGTTAGCGAAGATTTCAGCACCGAAGTTAGGACCCCAGATATAAGATTCATCACTGGCTGAGATCATAAATTCAATTGGCATCATCCCGATTTCTTCTTTGTCCTTGTTATAACCTACAAGCATTAAGTTTATCTTTTTATCGGATCCAATCCAATCCCATTTGATCTCATATGTTCCATTTCCATCAAGTTGTTCCATAGATTCGGGACTTGTGATCTCAATTGAGCAGGGAACATCTGGGCCTGGAATTACTTGAGATTGACAACCTGTAATCCCAACAACAACTAGTACCAGAATAAAAATCAGCAACAGTTTGACATTCCTCATTTTAAAAGAACCTCCTCCTTTTTTATTAATGCTAATTCTTTAGCATTGTATTTTGACTATATAACATTATCTAGAATTTGTCAAGAGTTTTTCTGCTCTTTTAATTGTGTTTGAGGGATATTCAGAAGGGATTTAAATAAAAATAATCGTAAGCAATAACTTTTTTTAATATAATTTTAGCGGGGATAAGCTTGAGCACCAAGATTTTTTGATTCAAAATACAGTTTCCTTGCATAAAAATTAAAAATTTCGAACTTGATAAAAGGTTAAATTTGTTGTATTTTTAATAGAAGTTATGCTGAAAAGATCATAACAGCGACAGGAAATTATAGATGATAGGTATGTCATTGACTGAACGACGAAGAGGTTTAATTTTTATAATCTTTTTATGAAAAGAATTGACGTTAAAGTTGGATTCCAATGCTCTAATCTCTGCAGGTTCTGCGTTCAAGGGGATAAAAGATATAAGCATCCCGACAAGAGCACTAAGGAAATAAAGGAGATATTAAAGAAGTCAAAAAAGGACGCTGAGGGCGTTGTTTTTACGGGTGGAGAACCGACATTCAGGCCAAAAGAGCTTTTAAAGTGGGTGACTTATGCTAAAGGATTAGGATATAAAACAATACAAATTCAAACCAATGGCAGAATGTTTTCATATCTTGGTTATTGTAAGGATTTAATTAAAGCTGGAGTGAATGAGTTTGGGCCGGCTTTGCACGGCTCTACCCCTGAAATTCATGATTATCTAACAAGAGCGCCTGGGAGTTGGGAGCAAACTACAAAAGGAATAAGGAATCTAAGGTCTCTGGGACAGTATATCCTGACCAATTCAGTAATCAATAAGAAAAACTATAAAGATTTACCCAACTTGGCAAAGTTATTTGTATCCTTAGGCGTGAGTCAATTTCAATTTGCCTTTATGCATATCAATCATATTATTGCCAATGACCCTAATCTTATCAAAGGAATCGTTCCTCGCCATTCAAAAGTTGAGCCCTATGTGAAAAAAGGATTGAATGTTGGGATTAATGCCGGGGTAAAAGTTATGACAGAAGCCATACCTTACTGCTTTATGGAAGGATACGAAGAGTATATAGCTGAGAAAGTGATACCCGAGTCGGATGTCTTTGATGCTGGATTTGAAGTAAAAGATTACAGTAAATATAGGAAAAACCAGGGAAAAGCGAAAGGTCCGAATTGTCCAAAGTGCAAGTATTATAAAATTTGCGAAGGCCCCTGGAGAGAATATCCTCAGATTTTTGGCTGGGATGAGTTTAAACCTGTAAAAAAATAAGATGAATCAAAAAAAACCATCGAAACCGATTTGGCTGGTAATGACGGGTTTTTCCTGCAATAGCAATTGCATTATGTGTTCAACTCGTCCTAAAGCCGAATTTCATTCTGATAGAAAAACTCAGGAAATAATTGAAGATTTAACAAAAGGCATAAAAGAGGGATACAGCAAAGTTGAATTCACCGGAGGGGAACCGACCATCAGACCCGACATTTTACATTTGATAAAATCGGCAAGAGGTCTGGGCTACAAAGAAGTAGGCATCAGCACTAATGCCCGCATGCTGAGCTATAAAGATTTTTGTCAAAAGATTGTTGAAAGTGGTGTTAATAGGGTAACCTTTACTTTAAATGCTCATAACAGTAAATTAGGAGATGCTATTTGCCGCACAAGAGGGGCTTTTGATCAAATTATTGGAGGGGTAAAAAACATATTGGAGTATCCGGAAGTAGCTGTTTCTGCCAATACCGTTGCTTCTAAGTTAAACTATAAATACTTCAAGCAAATAGGGGAGTTAATTCATGGTTTAGGAATAAAATATTGGCATATTTTGGACTTAATTCCCGATGGATATGCCAAGAAATTCTATAAAATTCTTGCTGTAAAACCATCGGATCTCTCAAGAGGTTTTAATGTCTTTGATGAATTGTCAGAAAAATTCGATTTAATAGTATTTTTTGATTTTCCTCTATGTCTTTTTTCTAAACAGATATTAGAAAATCC
>JAFCEV010000009.1 GCA_017608985.1 Candidatus Pacearchaeota archaeon | reverse complement strand
CGGAATTGGTGCTATTTTGATTTAGGGTTTAGAATTGAAGTCCTAAACCTAGTCTAGTAGTTCCTAATGATTCAGGCCATTCGTCTTTATCTTTTTTCATATGTGTATATCTCCCAAATAAAACCACACCTAAATCGTTCTTAATAGGAATAAAATATCTCATATCAAGGCTAAAACCTAATTTAGAATAGTTCTCTGAAAGATTGTATTTTGATGCAAAACCTCCTCCTCTAGCTGAAATGTTTAAGGTAGATATGGTTGGTCCAGCCCCTATAGAAAAGTTCTCTATTTTATAAGAAAGTATATTCTAGAATCAGTAAGGACAATGATAAATTTTATGAATGATTTTGTTTGGAATTGTTTTTAAAGTCATATTGTTTTGCTTTATTAATTTTCTATTATTTTTGGAGATTCTTAATTGAGGAGGTTTGAAAAGCGTAGGCCCGTATCCAAAACAAGCTTTAAATTCGTCTATGCCTTCTTGGAGATATTCCTGATTTCTATCAATTTCAAATTCCCTATATTCATGATAAACTCCATGCAAACCCAATGTTTTGTTTAAACTTAAAATATATTCACACCATTCTGGATTTTCAGAAATTGATTGATTATTGAATTTTGGAATTATAAAAAGAATGTCGCTTTTTTCTAAAAGTTCTTCTGCGCAAAAAAATGCAGGAGTAACATCATCAATTTCTTTTGGGCTTAATGTTCTTATTAAAAATAAGAGAATCAATAAGCTAACAATTATAAATAAAATTATCAAGACTTTTTTCATATTGTTAATAGAATTGATAGTTTTTTAAAATATTCTTTCTTTGTTTTTTTTATGAACATAAAAAAGAGTGATTGGTTAAATATTATTGGTGTTTTTCTCGTTGTGCTTGGTCTTATACGAATTATACAAGTAATTTTTTTTGAACCTATCCATGTTTTTTGGCTTTGTAATCATGTTCTGCTTTTTATGGGAATTGCTATTTTATTTAGGAGTAGTTTTTGGTTAATCGCAGAATTTATATTTTTATTTTTTGGGCAATTTATTTGGATAATTGCTTTATTATTATATGCTTTTTTTGGCATAATCATCCCTGGAACATCCGCATATTTAATTTATGATTCACAATTTATTAATGTAATTAGTTTATTAGTCCATTTTTTAACTTTACCTTTGGGGTTTATTGCTATTTTAATTTTGAATAAACAAGAAAAATTTGCTTGGAAAGGAGCTCTTTTGCATACAGCTATTTTATTTCCTTTTGTAATTTATTTTGGTAGCCAATATAATTTAAATTGTTTTTTTAAACCTTGTTTGGAATTTATCCCTAATGTTTCCTTATACCCCATATTTATATTTTTATTTTATTTTTTAGTCTTTGTGATTCCTTTAAATTATCTTGTAAATTGGATTATTAAAAAATCTTCTAAGAGATAATGCTTATAAATCCCGCCTCTTTATTTGAAATATGAATGAAGCAATTAACAGCCATAACACCCGACAAGATTATGAAAAGAGAAAAGAAAATATGAAAATCTTAGAAGCGATATTTTTTATTTCTGGAAGATTTTTATCAATGCAGGAACTAGTGGCTCTTTCTGATTTAAATCCCGTAGTTATTTCTGAACTTATAGGCAAACTTAAAAAAAAATATAATTCTGAAGATTCTGCAATTGAAATTATTGAAAAAAAGGACTTATGGAAAATGGATATAAGGCCAGACTATTCTCATTTAGTAAATAAATTAACTACAGGAAGTGCTGAGTTTTCAAAGGCAGAGCAGGAAACTCTCGCGATTATAGCTTTTAAACAGCCAATTAAGCAGTCAGTAATAATTAAAATTAGGGGAAACAAGGCATATGAGCACATAAAAAAATTTTCTGATTTAGATCTGATAAAAAAGAAAAAGACAGGGCATACTTATGAGCTTAGTCTGAGCAATGATTTTTATGATTATTTTAGTATTGGCTCTGAGAATTCATCTCCTTAATCCTGTTTTTCAAACCTTTTTAACAATATTAATCTACTCCAATAATCTTTTAAAAGAGTGAACTTCTAGTTGAATTGCAGAAAATGGACTTTATAACAATTGTATTTTTAGTGTATATATTTATCACCCTATATTTCTTATTTCTGTTTCTTTTAATTTATTTCCAAAATAAGCAGAAATTTTTTTATTATCCAAGGGCAAAAAAGAATTATTCACTGAGCATAGTTGTTCCGTGTTATAATGAAGAGGAAAATATCGGGGGAACTATAGAGGCTCTTCTGAATTCAGGATATAAAAATCTAAAAAAGATAATTGTAGTAGATGATTGTAGCACTGATAATTCTTATAAAATTATAAAAGAATATGCTGCTAAATATTCTAAAGTTATGGCTGTGCAGACTCCTAAAAACACAGGAAAAGCTGCTGGAGCAAAAAATTATGGGGCTAAATTTGTCAAAACTGAATTAATTGGCTTTACAGATGCTGATTCATATCCTTTAAAAGGCTCTGTGACTAAAATGATTGGTTTTTTTAATGATTCTCAAGTTGGAGCAATTACTTCAACAGTTTTGGTTAAAAACAGGAATAAATTTATTGAAAAGTTGCAGGCAATTGAATATAAGGTAATAAAATTCAGCAGGAAGTTACTAGAATTTATTGATTCAATTTATGTAACTCCTGGTCCATTGGCTATTTATAGAAAAACTGCATTTGAAGATGTGGGAGGGTTTGATGAAAATAATTTGACAGAAGATATAGAAATAACTTGGAATTTACAGGTACATGATTGGAAAGTAAAGATGTGTGTACCTTCAAGAGTTTATACTATTGCTCCAGACAGAATAAAAGACTGGCTTAATCAAAGGAATCGCTGGAATATGGGGGGTTTACAAACTATCTTTAAATATAAAAAAAACTTTTTAAAGAAGAAAGGTATGCTAGGAATATTTATTCTTCCTTTTTTCATTTTATCTTGGGTTTTGGGGCTTTTTGGAATATTTATTTTAGTCTACAGAATTGCCAGAGAAGTTATTGTTGATTATTTATCTACTAAATATTCTATAGGAACTCAGACTGCTATCCTAACTTTGAGAGAGATAAATCTTACTCCGCATGTTATTATCTTTTTGGGGTTGACTCTTTTTTTAATGGGGCTTTTTTTCACACTTATAGCATTATCTAATGTAAAAGAAAAGGGATATAAACAAGTAGGTGTTTTTACTCTTGGATTTTATATGATTTTTTATTTATTGATATATCCTGTAATTCTTATAATTTCACTAACTAAATTTTTAAAAAGAAAGAAGACATGGTAGGAAAATGTTGAAAAGTAAAAAAAGGGTTTTTTGGGAAGCACTTCTCTTAACTTTAGTAGTTTTTGTCTTTGGTATACTTATGGGTGCTGCTTTTGAAAGAAATAAGCTTGAAGAAATAGATAAGTATTATACTAAATCAGAAATTCTTTTTATGGATTTATTTGCTTTGAATGAAAGGATTAACTCTGAAAATTGTGATGTTTTAATTAACTCAACAATCCAACTGGCAAATAATATTTATGAGGAAGCCTATCTTTTGGAAAAATATGAGGAAGCTGGAAAAGTTACAGAAGGATTAAAATTAGCACATAGAAAGTACGATATGTTGAGAACTTTTTTGTGGATGAATACTATGGAGATTTCTGAAAAATGCAAAAGAGAATTTTTTACAGTTATTTATCTCTATGAATATGACCCTAAGGATTTGGTGAAAAAAGCAACCCAGAATGTATGGGAGAAAATTCTTTTTGACTTAAAGCAGGAAAAAGGAAATGAGATAATTTTAATTCCAATTGCAGTAAATAGTGATTTGGTTTCTCTGGATTCTCTGCTTGAAAAGTTTGAAATACAAAATTATCCTGTTGTAATTATACATGAAAAATATATTATTGAAGAATTAAATTCTGTTGATGATTTGAAGGAATATTTAGATTAATTTATTTTCTATAGTATAGAAATCTTAAAAAAGAGTTTTGAACTTCCTTTTTAATGGAGGAATGTTTTAATTGCGGGGTTTCTGGAGCCAGAGTCAGGTTGTTTGATGCAATTTCTGATGAGGGAATTGTCAAGATTTGTGAAAAGTGTTCCAGGGAGGAGCATATACCTATAATAAGAAAGCCCACTACCTTTCAATTGAAAGAAGCTGAAAGAAAACAGACAGTTTATGAAAAACTTTCCCGTGCAGCAGGAATTCAGCATGCAGAAGAAAAGAGTTCTGATACGGAAAAGCAGGATACGACCTTGAGAGAGATTGTGGACAGGAATTATGAAAAGAGGATTTCCAAAGATGCTGTCTCAAGACCAGAGATGATTAATAATTTTCACTGGATTATTATGAGAGCGAGGAGGATGAAGAAGCTGACACAAGAGCAACTTGCAAAAGAGATTTCTGAATCAGAAGCAGCAATTAAAATGGCTGAAAAAGGAATTCTTCCTGAAGATGATTATCGGCTTGTGAATAAGCTTGAGAGCTATTTGGGAATAAAGATTATACGTCCTGAATTTGCAAGAGATATAAGGGAAAAAACACAGCCAGAACTGAAGTTTGGCAGAGATGAAGCAAAAAGATTGACAATTGGGGATATTAAAAAGATGGAGCAAAAAGAGCCTGAAGAAATTCCTGAGGAAGCAGATGAGATTGAAGAAATTGAATTTGGAGATGAGATTGGAGAAGTGGAAAGTAACGAGGATAAAGGAGAAGTATCCCAGGAAGAAATGGATAGGATTTTATTTGGGAAGAAATAAATCAAAATCTTTATAAACTAAATTCGTGAATTTCTAATATGGAAATTGATATTCTTAAGAGTTCAAAGAACGAGCTTGAATTTCAGATTGAGAGTCTGACTCTTGCAGAGCTTCTCAGAGTTTATCTGAACAAGGATTCTTCTGTGAATTTTGCTGCCTGGAAAAGAGAACATCCCACAGAAAAACCAATTCTTCTAATAAAAACAAAAGGAAAAACAGCAAAAAAAGCTTTGAATGATGCTGTTTCTGCTGTAATAAAGGATTTGGATAAACTGGAAAGTGATTTTAAAAAGTTGAAGTAGATGTTTGTTCTGTTTATGAGTCAATCTTATTAAGAAGTTTCTAAAAGTATTGTTCAAGATTTAAGAGGATTAGGAAGATTAGGGATATCCAATCTAAATAAAATTAATCTCAAAGCATATAATAATATGTGGTTTTTTGGAACTTGAAGATAATATTCATATTAAATGAATTAATGAATATGTTAATTCTAAACAATAATCCTTATTAATTCTGGAATTTATTTTTTATTATGACAAATAAAATATCAACAGGCAGTTATGACTTCAACAAATGGCTTTTTGGAGGATATGAAAAAGATGTGATAACCATGATAGCAGGCCCTGCTGGTTGTGGAAAGACTAATTTTTGCATACTGGCTTCATGCAGTCAGGCAAGAAAAGGGAACAAGGTTATTTTTGTGGATACAGAAGGAGGATTTTCTGTAGATAGAGTAAAACAAATTGTTGGAGAGGGATATGAAAAGATTTTGGAAAATATTCTTTTATTAGAACCAACGAGTTTTGATGAGCAGAAAAAATGTTTTGTGAAATTGTTGGGTAGAATTAAGAAAGAGCAAATTAGTCTGATTATAATTGATGGTATGGCGATGTTATATAGATTAGAATTAGGGGATGCTCAAAAATCTGGAAAATCTGAAAATATTAAGAAGGTCAACAGGGAATTATCAAAGCAAATGAGGGATTTAGCAGAAATTGCACGGAAACAGCAGATTCCTATAATAATTACAAATCAGGTTTATACTGAATTTTTATCTGAAGAAAACTGGAAAAAAGGAGTTGAAAGAGGAACTCATCTTGTTGGAGGGGATTTGTTTAAATACTGGAGTAAGTGCATAATTGAGCTGAAGTATGATAGGGGTAAAAGGAAAGCTATTTTGTTGAAACATCGGAGTTTGCCTAAAAAAGAAATGAGTTTTGAGATAAGGAACAGAGGTATTTTCAGGAAAAGATGGATATAAAAACAAGAGATAAATTAGAATCTTTAGAAGACATAGCATTGGATTACGCATATATCTTAATAGATAATTGTGCTTTTCAAGGAATTCCTGTCTATTTGGGTGTTAAATCTATTAAAGAAAGATTAAGACATTATCAAATACAAAAATCACTTGAGTTTTGGAAGAAAAATCTTAAATATTATCGTAATTGTTATACAATCCAAGAAGTTACTGAAGAATTAAAAGATGTGAAACCTTATCATTATAAGGAAACAATTAAAAAATCTAACTCAAAGAAACCTGTTTTATTAGAATTAAGAAGAACTATTAGAGATGTGAATAAAAAAAGGAATCATCTAATTGAATATCTTGAAGATGAAAAGAGAATTTTAGAATTTGATAAAGAAGAACAAATTTTATATGAAGAATTTTATAAAAAATATAGGGAAGTTGAAACTCATTATAATTTGCATGGTGCTGATTATCCTTTAATGATTTCTGAAATAGTTGTAGCACGAACAAGAGGCTCTTCTGATAAACCTGAAAAATGAATGACATTAAGTTCGAAGTTCTGAAAAAGGTTGCAGATGTTAATTTCAAATTTCGTGAATTGAAAAACATTTCCCGGATTGATACTCTTTCACCTCCAAGTGTCTTTATTGGTTCTAAGTTAAAATATCCTTTGGTGAATGTTGGAATATTATCTCCTCTGGAAAAAGATGAAAATGCCTGGGTTTACGATGATGCTAGGTATTGGGCTAATAATGAATTTCAAATTTCAGATGTGATTAAACTGAGAGATAGTTTGCTGAATTCAAGATTCCAATCAAAAGTTCAAGATTCAAGATTAAATAAAAAATTTGTAAGTTTGGCTAAGGAAATAGCAATTGCAACCAAACCTGTGGATGTTGAGATTGAGTTAAAAAATAAATTAAATATTGGAAGAAATCCTGACCGGGTTTTGACTTTGCACGGAATGAGGGCAGGTTTGAAAAAAGCAAGAATAATAGGAAATGTGAAGATTCATCCTAAAGTGGATAAAGTTATGCACGATGAAATAAAAGCTGCAGAAGGAATGCAGTTGCTGTATGAAAATAATTTTAATGAATATGCTTTGAGCAAGATTTTGAGTGTTGGTGTTATGGGTTTGAAAAAGAATAAGAAACTTGTTCCTACGCGTTGGAGTATAACTGCAACAGATGATATTTTGGGAAAACAACTTTCAGAGCAAATTAGAAATTATAAGTGGTTAGAAGATTATGAATTATTTTGTGGAGAGTTTATGGGAAACCAATATCTTATTTTAATGTTTCCAAATGTTTGGGGTTATGAATTGTTTGAGTTATATTATCCTGGAAGTTCATGGAATCCTTCTGAAATTATGAAAGCTGCAACTGATTTTGAAAGTTTTTCAGGAAGAAAAGATTATGCTTCAAATACTGCTGGTGGATATTATGCTGCACGGCTTCCTATTTTAGAATATCTGAACAGAATAAAGAGGCAGGCAAGTGTGCTGGCAATTCGTCTTGAAACTCCTTCATACTGGACTGCTTTGGGTGTTTGGGTTGTGCGGGAAAGTGTAAGAAAAGCTTTAAAGATTGGTATGAAATTTGACAGCGAAGAAGAATTAATAGGAGGGGCAAAACAAATTGCAAAGATAAAATATAATTTTGATAGTTCTGGAATTTTAAATAGAAGCAAATTGCTGAGGCAGATTAAAGAAGAGAGGAGATTAGGAGAGTGGTTTTAATTATTTGTTTTTCTGACAAGTTTATTTAAATTTTCTTCAATTTGAATCTCTTCTAATTTAAGATTTCTATTTTGAGAATTAAGAAATGCTAGATTCTTCTGCAGAAACTAATCTTTTTCCATTAAAATATTTTTTAGATATGGGCCTTTGGCAGGAAAAAAAATTGAACTTTAAAATCAAGGTTGTTGGAATCAAAGAAGGAACAAAATAATTCTGTTTTATTTCTTTTTATATCTTTTAATTCTCTCTTGATTTGTCGGGCATTCAGGATTAAAGCAAAATATCCATGGCTTTTTGCCTTTTTTTAAACTCATGAGCAGGGGAAAACCACATTTTTCACATATTTTATCTGTTTTTTTTATTGAACTATTTGGGGGAAGAGTATATGTATTTTTGCATTCAGGATAAGCATCACATGCAACAAAATATCTCTTATTTTTTTTGGAGTAAGTTATTCCTAAATATCCTTTTTTGCAAACAGGGCAACGATTCAGTTTATTTTTCTCTCTCTCTTTTTCAAAATGTTCAAGATTTGCCTGTAATAACTCTTCTCCTATTTTTTCTTCATGTTTCTTAAAGTCCCCTGCTATTTTTGTGATTGTCTCTTTTGCTCTTTCAATTATTTTATTTTCTCTTTCTTTATAATTTCTTTTTGCTTTTTGTATAGATTCCATTTCACTTTCAAATTTCCTTGTTAGTTCTTCATTTATAATAATAGGAGAATATTTTTCTAAAGTAGAAATTAATGAGATTCCTAAAGGAGTTGCTTCAATTGATTTTTCTTTGATATAATCTCTGTCATAAAGAGTTTCTAATATCATTGAACGAGTAGCTTTTGTTCCCAGATTCTTTTTTTCAAGTTCAGAAATTATTGAGGCGGGAGTGTATCTTTTTGGAGGTTGTGTTTGTTTTTCTTCTGTTCTTGAGTTCATTATTCTTGCCTTTCCTTTAAAATTAGGAATTTCTGTTTCTTTTAGTTTAGAAGGATAAATTTCCATCCATGCTTTTTTTCTTATTTCAGAACCTTTTGCAGAGAAAATTAAATTATCAACTTCTGCTTTTACTGTTTTGCTATCAATTATTGCATTCTCGCAAAAAAGAGCAAGAAATCTTTTGACAATTAAGTCATAAATCTTTTCTTCATCTCCAGATAAGATTTGAAAATTTCCCGTAGGATAAATTGCAGGGTGTGCAGAGTCTGATTTTTTTCCCTGAACTGGCTTGTCTCTTGCAATTAATTTTTCAAATTGATATTTTTTGGCAAGTTTTTGGAGAATTTCTTTATAATTTATTGATTCCGGAATCTTTTGGCTTGAAGTTCTCGGGTAAGAGATTAATCCTGCAAGATAGAGAGATTGTGCTGCTTTTAAAGTCTTGGATGGAGAAATTCCATAAAATTTATAGGCTTCTGTTTGGAGTGTTGTTAAATTAAAAGGAGGGTTTGGAAGAAGAATTTGTTCTTTTTTGTCAGTGGATGTCTGAACTTCTTTTCCTTTCAAATTTTCAAAATTTTTTAATTCTTTTTTATCAAATAAATCTTTGATATATTTTAGTTCAAATTGATTTTTTCCGTCGTCAATTGTTATAAAAATCTGCCAATATGGTTTTGGTTTGAATTTCTGGATTTCCCTTTCTTTTTTGACTATTAGATTCAAAGTTGGTCCCTGAACCCTTCCAATTGACATAACCCGGAATTTTCCTGTTGTTTTTATAGCATTCATCAGAGCCCTTGAAAGATTTATCCCATAAAACCAATCTAAATAATGCCTTGTTTCACCTGCAATTGCCTGCCCCCAATTAATATTCTTTGCTTTATTTTCATAAGCTTGCTCTAATTCCCTTGCTGTTAAAGATGAAAATTTCATTCTATTCGCGTCTTTTTGCCCGCAAATGAATCTAATCACATTTAATCCGATGACTTCACCCTCAATATCATAATCTGTGGCTACTGTCAGGCTTCCTGCGCTTTTTGCCAGTTTTAATAAAGTATTATAGTATTTTTTTGTAAAATCATTTTTTCTTACAAGATAATTTGGAACCCATTTAATATCAAAGACAGGCAATTTCTGATTATTTTCTTTTTGTTTCAATGTAAAAAGATGTCCGACAGCACATGCAATTACTAATCTTTTTCCATTTCTGTTAACTTCATAATAGGGGATTTTTTTAAAATCTCTTTTTTCTGATTCACCTAACGCAGAAGCAATTTTAAAAGCAGCCTGTGGTTTTTCTGTTATAATCAATTCATAACTTTGATTTTTTAATTCAATGTTAGGAATTTCATAAGTTTCTTTTTCTTTTTCAGGTTTTTTATATTCTTTTTCTATGATTTGTTTTACAATTATTTCATCTTTTTTTACAGATTTTTCAATGCTATATCTCCTGTCATCTTCATAAATTGGAAAATATTCTTCAGCGATTTTTTCTTCTCTAAATTTTTTTGGTTTTTTTGGCATATTTGGTTAATTTTGTTAAGAAAGAGGCTTTTTATTATTTTTGGGTTTTATGTTTTAGAGTAAAGTATTTTTATAAATGCTTTAATTTAATTAATTATGGTTGAAGCTTATGAAAACTGGTTTTATGGAAAAATCTTATTTATTCATTTCAGGATTTTGAGGATGCTAGAGACCATTTTAAGGAGACTCTATATATCAAGAATTTCTTTCTAAAGAATTTAATAAAAAATAAAATCAAATCTCAAATATCTTTGGCTTTCGTGATACATTAATTACTTTTGTTTTTCCTATCTTTTCCTCAATTCCTCCTGCTTCGTGGATGTGTGCAGATATTAAAACATTAGGGGAAAATTTTTTAATTGCCTTTTCAACTGCTTTTGAGCCAGGAAATCCTGAGAATTCTGCTCTGCTTCCGTGAGGGTGCATGTGTGTCACCATGATTTTCTTTTTTAAATCTTTTATTCTTTCATGTCCTTTTTTTAAGAGGTTGAATATCTCTGAATCCCTGATTATATGAATTCCTATGTCTCCTCCTCCAGCACCAAAAATCCCTATATCACCTTTTATAAAAGAATAGCCATGAATATTTTTTGTCGGAGAATACATTTCTGCAAGAAAATCTGCTGTTGCTACAGACTCATGGTTTCCTGGAATCAATAAAACCTGTTTTTTTGCTTTTACAAAAGGGCCTACTATGTTTTTAAGAGACATCTCTGCAAAAGTGAAATCTCCTGCGAGAATTATTAAATCCACATGTTCTTTTTTTGCTTTCTCTGCAAGTCTTTTTACTAGTCCAGTATCTCCGTGAATATCTCCTATTGCGAGTATTTTTGTCTTTTTTTTCATAAAAATAAAATCCTCTTTAGGTTAATAAAACTTATGAAATTGAGAATTTTCACTCGGTAGTTGTAGTAAATATATATGTTCCAAAACATTTAAAAGCACATCATCATCTGAATATATACATTAAACCACATATGTCAAAACCAAAAATTTCCAAAATGAAAGACAATTTTGATATCTTTTTTAGAAGAAAGCCTGCATTGATGCTGGTATCATTAAAAAAGAATACAAGGATGAGATATGGCAGTGTTTTGGCAAAAGAGGTTGACTGCACTTACAGCCATGCAGTAAAAATTCTGCAAACACTTGAAGATTTGAAATTGGTTGAGTTTGAAAAAAAGGGGCGAATAAAATTAATAAAATTGACCAAGAAAGGAAAAGCTGTTGCAGATGCGATTGATAATATTCAGGACTTAATCCGTTAATTCTAAATACTGCCCCGAATGGAAGTGTTCTTAGTAACTATTATGAAATTTAACCAATTAACGAAACTTTTAAATAATTCCTTGAATTGTTATTTTTAATTAAAAGAGGTGAATATGGCATCTAAAAAACAAAAAAGTGCTGCTAAGAGAAATATAAAGAAAGCACAGAAAAAGTGGAAGAGTATGAGTTCCCGACAAAAAGCCCGTGCACAGCCCCAGGGAAGAGCAAGAAAAAAACCAGGAACAGGAGGAAAGGGAAAATTTTACAGAGTTGTTGTTCGTCCAAAGTCAGAATTCAAAAGTTTTAGAGTTCATGATGTTGGAGGAAAAGGGCATATAGAGAGAGTTGCAGGAAGAAGAGCAGGAGGAAGTTGGGCAACCCAGGCATGGCTTATTGCTAAAACAGATGCAAGAGTTAGCGGAGGAACTTTAGTTGGAAAAACGAAACATGCAAGAGAGGTTCTAGGAAAATTAAGAAGAAAGCCAAAAAAAGTTAGAGGAGATGTTTTTGAAGCAGGGCCAAGAAAAAACATTCCTGAAAAATCCAAGCCAACTCCAAAGATGAAACGTGCGCAGAAAAAGAATATAAAAAAAGCTCAGGCAGCACGAAGAAAGAGAAGATAATATGAAAAATAATTCAAAGGAAGTTATCCTTGAGTTTAATTTACCAGGATTTAGTAAAAAAGATCTAAATATAAAACTCTCTAAAAATAGTATTTCTATAAAAGCAGAGAAAAAATATAAGAAGCAAGTTCAAAAGAAAGATTTTTTTCATCAAGAAGAAAGTTACAATGGATTTCGTTATAGCACTACTTTGCCAAAGATAAATCCAAATAAAGCAAAAATAACTTTTAAGAGCGGGATTCTTAAAATAATTGCTCCAAAAGTATAATAAAAAAAAGGAAAGTTTTGAAGAATGGGCGATATATGACTTTTAAGATTCAGGTATGTTCAAATAGAAATCTATTATGCTGATTCTAAGAATTGGGGGGCAATGCTGATGGCTTATACGGGACATTTTGGTTCTAATATTGGTTTAAGAACTTTGGCCAAAAAAAAGGATTGCTTTTGAATCAATATGGTTTATTTCGCAATGGAAAATATATTGCAGGAAAAACTGAAAAATCAATTTATATTGCTTTGGGTAAAAAATATAAAGCCCCAGAACCTAGATAAATAAAATGGTTTTACAATATAAACTGAAAGGCGAAACCAGATGGAAGAAATATCCTGGAAAAGACAAGATGAAAGTTCCTGTTTCCAAATGCGATTTTAGATTATTGAATGAGAGCAAGACAAAAGTTCTTGTTGAGAAAGGAAGTTATGGTAAGGTTATGAAAAGGTTTAGACAGATTGAATTCTTTAAGCATAAAGGATAGTATTCCTTCCACCCAATCCTCTTGCTATGCAGGCATTGATATTGGTTGCTAATAAGAATCTCTAAAATTTTAATAAATATTTTATTAATATTTGTGATTAGGAGCGACAATTAGAGAGCGAGGTGAAGCCGAGCGATAGATAAGTCTTTAAATAAATAATTCTATAAAAATTAAAGGGCTCTGTAGCTCAGCCTGGTTAGAGCACCGGACTCTTAATCCGGGTGTCGGGGGTTCAAATCCCTCCAGGGCCATTTTTTAAAAATATATTGATTTAATTTTTTTGCAGATACCATCCTATTCCAAAAATTATTGCTAGACTTAAAAAAGCAACCCACAAATTAGAGTCTTTAGGGCTAAAAAGTATTGCTATGAGAAAGAAGATTGTACTGTATATGAATAAATCTTCCTTTTCCATTGTTATAATCTTTATCTATATTCTCTACTCGAACATAGGTGTTTATTAATATAAAAAATAGTTTCACCTATATTCTCTACTCGAACATAGGTGTTTATTAATATAAAAAATAGTTTCACCTATATTCTCGCCAAGTATGTTCACATTTTGTACACTTGAAGAATTTTGTTTCTGCTTCATCTCCTGAGCGTGTCTGGACTGTCCAAAAAAATGCTTTGTCATTTCCGCATTTTCTGCATTTTTCCCCGACTATAGGAAGAGTCTGAGTGTCTTTTCCTGAAACAACCCCCACTTCTTTTTTTTCACCTATCTTCTCTGATGTTTTTATTTTTATTTTTTCATTTGAAGAATAACCGCATCTTGGACATCCGTATTTCTTTCTTTTTTGTACTAATACAGCACCGCATTTAGGACAGAATTCCATTTTGTTTTTATTTTATCTTACTGAATTTTAGTTTAAAAGTCTTTTGTTAATTTTCCAAGCCACTGCTAATCTTAATTTACAACTTCACCCAACTTTTTTCTTTCTTTTTATCTCACTCTTTGCTTCACACCATCCACAAATTTATTTTTCTTAGAACTACTTAAATTTTATATTAGATTTACTTATTTATTTTTCTCTAATTAATTTTCAGAACAGAAACCTCTTTCTGAGACAGAACGGCTTCCTTCGAAAAATATTAATTTTACCCAGCCAAGATAAGGAACTACTCTAAAAACAGCCCGCCCAATTATTTCGTCATCGTTTATATCTTCTTCAAAGCTTAATTGTCCGTTGTTATTATCTCCAATTGTAGAGAAAATATATTCTCCATTTTCTTTTTTGATGTCAATTATTCTGTGAATTATTGGGTTTCTTTGCCCTCCTTCAAAGATTATCACGTCCCCTATTTCTAATTTTTCAGGTTTTGTTCTGACTGCAAATAAAATATCCCCTTTACTGAATCCTCTCCTAAAATTAAATTTTTGAAATTCTGATACATCAATTTTAAGCTTTTCATATTTATCTTCATGTCTTTCCCACCAATTGTCGAAGCTGGAAAAGATATTGCCTTTATGATACATGCTACAAGATTCTACTATTGCAAGGGGCAGAGTTGTTCCTGTTGCTAAATTCAAAAGGGGGAAAAAAATAAATTTTATTACAATAAATAAGAATAATATAGAGATTACCCAACCTTTAAAGCTGTTATCTTTCCATACAATAAACCAAAATTTCTTCCAGAATTTTTTTACCTCTTCTTTTTTCATAAAGGACTTAATATTTTTCAGTTTTTAAAATGTTTGATATTTTTAATTCCTTTTAAATAATCTTATGCTTAAATTTTTTCATCTAACTTTTCACCGAAATCTTTAAATAGTATACATTTTTATGTGTATACACAAGGTATATTTTCATACCTTTTTTCACCCATATTTAAATGACAAGTGACATATTTGACAACAAGATTTTGTGTGGAAAGTGCAATTCTAAAATGGAAAAAGGACAAATGGTTAAAAATGGATTTGTTTTTAGAGTTATGGTTTGTCCTAAATGCGGGAATAAATTAATTCATCCTATTGATGAACAGGAATATAATAAATTCATAAAACTTAAAAATAAAGAATTCAGAGTAAAAATGAGGCTTGTGGGAAATAGTTATGCTGTTTCAATTCCAAAGGAAATTGTCTCATTTATGAGGGAACAGGAAAAAATTATGAATGATATGGTAAAGTTATGTTTTGAGGATTTCGGAAGATTAAGTTTAAATTTTGGAGAATTAAATAAAAAGGAAGTTTAGATGGCTAAAAAAGAAATTCAGTTAAAGGTGGTTGAAGCATTGCAGGACGACGCGTACAAAGGAATAGCCAGGCTTGACGCAGATTTGATGCGGGAGCTTGGAATACGAAGAGGGGATTTTATTTTGATTAAAGGAAACAGGGAAACTATTGCTATTGCTGACAGGGCTTATCCTGCAGATGTAGGAGAAGGGATTATAAGAATTGATGGTATTCTTAGGAGAAATGCGAAGACAGGAATTGGTGATATAGTCAAAATTTCCAGAGCAGATGTCAAGGATGCAAAGAAAGTAATGATTGCTCCTGCACAAAAAGGAATTATGGTTCAGGCAGATCCTGAAGGTTTGAGAAATGGTTTGCTTGGAAGAGCTGTTGTTAAGGGAGATGTTCTTGTGCTTGGAGGAACTCAGAGAAGAAGAGATTTGATGTCAGAAGAATTAGGAGATATAAATGATATTTTTGGAGATCTTCTTGGAGGAATGGGTTTTGGAAATTTAGGCGGGGGAATTTCTCAGCTTAAATTTTTAGTTGTTTCAACGAACCCAAGTCAGCCTGTAAGAATAACTGAACATACGCAGGTGAGTCTGAATCCAAAAGCAGTTGAGATAAGTGAAGAGAGCATCCCAGGAATTAATTATGAAGATATTGGAGGACTTACTGATGAAATAAAAAAAATTAGAGAGATGGTTGAGATTCCTATAAAGCGCCCTGAGATTTTTAGAAGACTTGGAATAGCACCCCCAAAAGGAGTTTTGCTTCACGGACCTCCGGGAACAGGAAAGACATTATTAGCAAAAGCTGTTGCAAATGAGTCTGAAGCTAATTTTATTTTGTTGAATGGGCCTGAAGTTATGTCTAAATTTTATGGAGAGAGCGAGAAAAAAATCAGAGATATTTTTGAAGAAGCTGAAAAAAATTCTCCATCAATTATTTTTATTGACGAGATAGATGCTATTGCACCTAAGAGAGAAGATGTTGGGGGAGAAGTTGAAAGGAGAGTCGTGAGCCAGATTCTTACTATGATGGATGGTTTGAAGTCAAGAGGAGAAGTGATTGTTATTGGAGCTACAAATAGACTCAATGCACTTGACCCTGCTTTAAGACGTCCTGGAAGATTTGATAGGGAAATTGAGATTAGTGTCCCAAGCAAAGAGGGAAGACTGGCTATTCTAAAAATTCATACAAGAGGTATGCCTCTTTCTAAGGATGTTTCTCTTGGAGAAATTGCTTCTTTGACTCATGGTTTTGTAGGCGCTGACCTTGAATCTTTGACAAAGGAAGCTGCGATGAATGTTTTGAGAAAACATCTTCCTAAATTAAAACTTGAAAAGGATGAGGAAGAACAGATTCCGCAGGAGATTTTGGAGAAATTAATAATTCATCAGAGAGATTTTACAGATGCTTTGAAAATTGTCCGTCCTTCTGCTATGCGAGAAGTTTTGGTGGAGACTCCTACTGTCGGATGGAAAGATGTCGGAGGATTGGATAGTATCAAAAAAGAATTAAGAGAAGCTATTGAATGGCCATTGAAATATCCTGATAGTTTTACAAGAATGGGGATTCGTCCTTCCAGAGGAATTTTGCTTTATGGTCCACCGGGAACAGGAAAGACATTATTAGCAAAAGCTGTTGCAAAAGAATCAGAAGCTAATTTCATACAGGTTAAAGGACCTTCTCTTTTGAGTATGTGGGTTGGAAAATCTGAAGAGGGTGTCAGGAAAATATTTGAGAGAGCAAGGCAAGTTGCTCCTTGTATTATTTTCTTTGACGAGATAGATGCTTTAGCAGGGAAGAGAGGAATTGAGCATGGCACGAGAGTTACTGAGAGAGTTTTGAATCAGTTGCTTGCAGAGATGGATGGGCTTGAGGATTTGCATGATATTCTAATAATTGGTGCTACAAATCGTCCTGATATGCTTGACCCTGCTTTATTGAGACCAGGAAGGTTTGACAGAATATTACTGGTAAATTCTCCTGAAGAAGAAGGCAGGTTAAATATTTTGAAGATTCATACAAAAAACATGCCTATTGGAGATGGAAAAAAAGTTTTAAATGAAAAAAGCAAGAATGCTTTCCTGACAGAATTTGCGAAGAAAATAACAGGATATACAGGAGCAGATATAGAGGCTTTAGCAAGAGAGGCAGCACTTATTGCTTTGAGAGAATCTGTGGAATCAAAACATGTAAAGAGAAAACATTTCGAAGAAGCTCTGAAAAAAGTCAAGCCAAGTGTGAATAAATCAACTATTGATGCTTACAAGAGGATTGAAGATGATTTTTTAAAATCAGCAAAAGCTGCTCTTCCTGTAGGAAGTTAT